>CAYYEK010000028.1:0-11975 GCA_964470855.1 uncultured Candidatus Saccharibacteria bacterium | reverse complement strand
AGCCTAGCCTTTAGCACCCCCCCCACTCTAAAATCAACCCGCGATAGTATATTGCCCTTACCTTCAACACATTTAAGTTGAGCCTCATTTAATTTTTCAATCACCCACACCACAAGCTTATCTCTTGCTTCTTTCCCCTCACCCATACGCTAAAAAATATCTTACTTAGTCAGATATGTCCCGCACTAACTTTTGATCTAAGACCATGAGCGAAGTGAGGCCTAAAAGGCCGAACGAAGTCGAATGGTCGGGCTGCCGGGAATTGAACCCGGTCTACATCCACCCCATGGACGCGTACTACCGGTATACTACAGCCCGAAAATACTGTTCTCTGTCAAATGTCAGTGGTCAATTATCTCCTCGTTCTACACCACCAAGTACTCATCTAACTGCTGGCCTACTACTTGCTCCCCTGCTTTCTGTCGCAACTTACCCAGGATCCCCTCCAGCTCCTCCTCGCTGAAAAATTCAATCATTATCTTTCCACCTTGGCCCTGCTTGTGAACTTTCACTTGAGTACCTAGCTGTGACCTTAATTCAGTTTCTATGGCTAAAACTTGAGGATCGGGAGCTACTGCATCAACCTGCCTTCTGTTCAACGCCTCCCTAGTCTTCTGTTCAACCTGCCGCACATTCCACCCATGCTCTAAGGTGGCCTTCAAAAATGCCAGTTGTTTTTCCGTATCCTCTAAACTTAGTAAAGCCCTAGCATGCCCTTCGGTAATTTTCCCCTCTATCACAGTCCTCTGGATCTCTACTGGAAGATTTAGCAGCCTCAGAGTGTTAGAGATGGCAGGACGGCTCTTGCCAACTTTCACTGCCACTTGTTCTTGAGTAAGGCCAAAAGTTTTGATAAGCCTATCATAAGCCCGGGCCTCTTCTATGGCATTGAGCTCACGTCGCTGAATATTTTCTATCAAAGCCACTTCAAGTTTAGCCTGGTCGCCCATCTCTTTTTTAACTATAGCTGGAACACGAGACAGCCCAGCCATCACCGCAGCCCTAAACCTTCTTTCACCTACCACGATTTCATACCCCCCTGGAACTTCAGTTACCACCAAGGGTTGAACAACACCATGTTCACGAATTGATTCAGCCAGCTCCTGAAGGCTTTCCGGTTCAAAAACTTTTCGAGGTTGGTAAGGATTGGGTACTACTAAAGTGATATCCACCTCTTCCACTCGCGCATCAGCGAAAGACACCTTTTCCGGCTCAGTTTGAGCAGTCAAGGCCAGACCAGGTTGCGCCACCTCTAATGCAACTCCAGCCTCAGGAACGCTAACAGTTTCCACAACCGTGACTTTCGGAAACGCTACGTACCCGATTATGGAACCAAAAATCTCATCGTCCGAGACCGGCGGGACATATGGTTTGATGTCTGTATTTATTGTTGGCCCAATAATATCTTGCATGAAAAATTAACTCTTAACCACAGGAACTACCGATAAAAATTCGTTTACTCTTTTTGCTAACCTTATATTGTACTTTGGTAAATGTCTTTTTGAAAAATCTAAATTCTTATCCTCTACTTTGTATATCCTTGGTTCAAAACCAATAAGGTTAAATAAACGCACAGCATCCTCTGCTAAATCTGGGATAACTGTTGTGAAAATTACATTTTTATATCCACGGTCAATATATACCGAACCATCTGTTTCTATGAGTCCACACAAGCAAGCTACAGCATATTTCCTCTTCCGAAATATCCACTCTGGCACCCTCACTCTCTGAACAAACTTAGACCCTCGATCCGATCTCCAACCCAGCAGGGTTTCCAAAGAGTTAGAGTAGAGACTTATATCTAAACAGTTTCTCTTTCTCTTCACTATGCTTACCTTATTCGTGGGGAAAAGTTGTTGTAATGCACCAGAAATCTTAGAAATTAAATTCTGGTAAGACAAATCACAAGTAACCCTTAGTCTCACTGAACGTTTATTCAACTTAGATAAATTGCCATCTCCCAAAGCCACCCCAACTATGTACGCAAGAACAGCCTAGTCTGGATTATAAATTTTTCTGAAACCTCTGGTGCCGGAGGAGGGACTTGAACCCTCAAGCCTTTCGGCACACGATTTTGAGTCGTGCATGTTTGCCAATTTCATCACTCCGGCTTGTTTGAGTTTTCTATTTCTAAACTATTCTACCAAAAAACACCAAGAACTGACAATAGCCAAACTCTAGCTACCAAGACACAAAACGCAGCAGCCAAACCCAACAAAAGCCCTACTATAGAGTCACAAAGCCAGTGGAAGCCCAACAAGTTGCGCCCGGCAATGTTTAAGACTAAAAATACCAAACTCGGCCAAAACAGTGGCGGAAAATATACATACAACAGGACAGTCAGAGAAGCTATGGCCGTGGCGTGGCCAGACGGCAGTGAGTCAGGCGAAGTACTACGGCCGGAAAACAACCCCAGTCCAGCCACTGGTGTGAAATTAAATACCTGGTACGGTCGCTTTCTAGGGAATGCAAAGCTAATCAAGTGAACCAGCACACCCCAGCCTAAGATCAAGGCCGCCGCACCTAACATAACAAATTCAAAATTATCTAGATAAAACAAAACTGCCAGTCCAAATAAAATATATAACCAAATAATTTGCGAGGCAAACAGCCCTACAAAAAATCTCGCAAGCTTATGGGTATAAAAAAAATTTTGAAGATACGCGTATTGTTCTTTTGTCATAAAAGTTGCGCTTTAGGCCTGGTATGGTGACACATTCTGTTTCTATCTAGCTAAGTTTGCCAGAACTAAAACTTATTGCCTGAAAAAGTAGACGGCAACAACCAAAATTGCAAAACCGATTCGATACCAAACAAACAGATTAAAATTATGACTATCTAAAAATTTCAGTAAATATTTTATGGCCAAAAAACCTGACACCGCTGCTGTTATAAAACCTACTACCAGCTCCTGAGTGGTTACGCCGTGACCAAACTCTGAAACCTTCACCAGCCCTGCCCCTAAAATGATAGGTATAGACATAAGAAAACTAAACCTGGCAGCGTCCTCCCGCTTGAAGCCCATAGCAAGTCCGGTAGTAATAGTAGACCCACTGCGAGACACGCCGGGGATAATTGCTAAAGCTTGACTTGCCCCAACCAACAAGGCTTGAGTGGGAGTAATTTGATCCAAACTTTCTATCTTTTTCGAAAACTTATCCACCATAAAAAGTATGATCCCAAATCCGAGCATAGTACCAGCTATCAATAAAGGATTTCTAAAAACAGTTTCAGCTTTTTCTTCGAGCAGTTTCCCTATAATTGCCCCCGGGATGCTTGCAACCAGCAACAGCCAAGGTAATTTCTGATAAATATTTCCGGAAAAGTTTCTGGTAGATGGCCAAAGCGAATGCCAAAATCCGACCGCAAGATGGTATAAGTCTTTGCGAAAGTAGACCAAAACAGAAAGCAGCGTAGCCCAGTGCAAAGCCACATCAAAACCCAATCCTGGATCGGGAAAGTTAAAAAGCCAAGGCGCTACTACCAAGTGCCCACTGGAAGAAATGGGCAAAAACTCTCCTAGTCCTTGCACCAGGCCTAGTATAAACGCTTCAAGCATACACCTCCTCTACCCTCTCCCTTAAGGGGAGAGAGTTGGGGTGAGGGTGAAAATTATTTATAAAAACTTCATTGTTCATACAATTTCAACACCAATCTCCTCAATTCTATCACTCCAACTTTAAGTTGGGATCCATAACTTAAATGCCATTAGATAACGTCCCGCCTTCTCCACCAGCTGCTCCTGCCACCCTTCCACCTCTAATGGAAGATTGCCAAGAGAGAGTTTTTCCACTAGCTCTCCAGTTTATACTTCTTGATCACCTTAGATACTTGGCCAAACTGAATTGAATTTGTAAGCGCGACAGCTAAAACCGGAAAGTCAAAAGGTTTATAGGATAAATAGTTCCTCGCTCTGGTTGCGGTAGCCAGATTTTTAAATATCGCCAAGGTTATATGGGGCCGAAAATTGGTAAGCTCTTCAAAGGCTTCTCTGCGATTATATTTTTTTAATTTGCTAAAGACTTTCCTACGCAGCCCCTGAAGCATGGTTGCTTTTTTGAAGTCTATAAATACATAATGGTCATCTTCAGGGCTAGTATTTTTACCATCATTCACAACAACTAAACCTTTGGAAGTTATATTAAATGCTTTTTCCTTTAAAAGTAAAGCCTCCAGCTCTTTTTGAATTTTTTCTACACTTTCTTTTTCCACTTCAACCCTGCATAAAGTAATATGCGGGAGATAATTTTTATTATCCACCATCAAAATAGCCTTACCAGCACGACCGGCTTTTTTAGCATATACACAACAGGCCCTAGCAACTTTGGCAGGCAATACAACCACCACCCTCACCTTCACTATATTTTTGACTGCATCCCTCATATCAATAACTTGGAGTTCAACATCCGCATTACATCAGTATCATTTGGATTATTCGTATATCCGTATCTTAATAATCTAATGGAAACCTAGAGCACAACTCTTTCACCTCGGTTTTTATTCTGGTTAGTACTGGATTGGCAAGGATCTCATTTTGGAAATTTTTTAAATACTCCGCGCGCTCTGACTTTTCGCTAGGTAGCCTATATGTTTTTATCTCCTCCACTACTTCTACTATCCACTCAGCTATCTTTTTCATTTCCCCCTCCTTCATCCCGCGCGTAGTCACAGCGGGAGTACCAATTCGAAGGCCAGAAGGATAAAATGGGTTAGTATCTCTAGGCACGGTATTTCTGTTGGTCACTATCCCCGCTTCGTTTAAGGCTTTAGCAACCAGTGTTCCAAAACCTTCTGACAAATCAAAAAAGTCTAGCACCATCAAGTGGTTTTCGGTTCCGCCCCCAACCAGTTTCAAACCCCGAGCCACCAAGCTTTCCGCCAACGACTTGGCATTCATAACTACTTGCTGGCCGTAAGTTTGATATTCTGGCAAACCAGCTTCAAACAGCGCCTGGGCAATTCCAGCAGTAGTATTATTGTGCGGACCACCCTGTAGCCCTGGGATAACTGCGGAGTCAATTTTCTTCCCTAAGTCCGGATCTTTCCGTAAACCCTCCTCTGTAACTAAAATCATGGCACCCCTAGGACCCCTTAAAGTTTTATGCGTAGTTGTCATTACTACATGAGCAAAAGGTACCGGGGATGGATGCACCCCGGCTATCACCAGTCCGGCAATGTGAGAAATGTCCGCCACCAAAAAAGCACCAACTGAGTCCGCTATCTCCCGAGTTTTTTGCCAGTCAAAAATAAAAGGGTAAGCCGTAGTGCCGATCAACATGACTTTGGGCTTATGCTCACTTGCCAGTTGCGCCATCTCGTCATAGTCTATCCTCGCTTCACTCGTTAGACCAAACTGGACAGAATGATAATACTTTCCGGAAAAAGTCACTTTCGGATGCCCGTGAGTTAAGTGTCCGCCCGAGGACAACTTCAGTCCCATAACAGTAGCCCCTGGTTCAGCCAAAGCAAACAAGATCTCACTATTGGCCGGGCTGCCAGAGTAGGGCTGCACATTGACATACGGAACGCCAAACAATTCCTTCGCTCGCTTGATAGCTAACAACTCTATCTTGTCTACCACTTCATTACCTTCATAGTATCTTTTTCCAGCATACCCTTCCGAGTATTTATTACTCAAAACGGAGCCAACGGCTTGTCTAACCGCATTGCTGGCATAATTCTCTGAAGGGATCAGCATCAGCGTTTCATCCTGCCGCCTCTCTTCCGCTTCTAAAAGTTTTTTTATTTCTTCATCCATGGTATTTTAGTTAATTCCCAACTAGTCCAATTTGTCCTATTTTTCATCCTGTCCTATCTGTCCTACCTGTCCTCTTCGTCCTATTTGTCCTATTGGCCTTACAAGCTCTTTTAGCCCCGCCTCCACTATACTAGCAAAAACAAAAAACTCAACAAGGCTGCCAGTACAAAGAGTAGCGGAAAGGAAGGAAGTAAGGCAAACAACAGAGCAGCGACAAGCGCTGTTAACATTTTTCCTATAGATAAGCTTTGTTCAAAGAACACCACATAGGGCAAAATTTCCCTTGCTTCCGCCCGCTCGTATGTGAGGGCTGAAAGCGGGATAAAATATATATTTTTCGCCACCCTAGCAGTAGTATTCGCCACTGTGATGCCACCGAAGCTACCCATAAACGACCGGAAAAACCAAGCGCCTGCCGTTAGCACGGAACCCAGCTTCAACAAAGGCCTCTTTGGATGACCATCGGTCAGCTTTCCCAAGTATAGACTTAATACCACGGACAACCCTGCAGAAAAAGTTAGTATTGCACCAGTACCCTCATACCCTTTCGCTACTAGAAAAATAAATAGCGGCCATACGGTGAAGGCAAGCAGCTCTTCCCCAAATCCCAGATATCCAAAAAACTGTTTTCGCTGAGTTTTATAGAGGTTCAATGTACTGGAAAAAAGATATTTTTTAAAAGCTATAGTGTCTTTATGCAAAATCAAGGGCAACGCACTCATCGCGTAGATACCAGAAGCCACCAAAAGCAACACGTCACCCCCTTTTGCTTGAGCTATCAGCCCACCCAGCAGCGGGCCAAAGATCTGCACCGCTTGAGTGATGGCGGCAAGCATAGAAAACTCTCTACCCACTTGTCCGTGCCTAGCATATTTGGCCAAAATACTATGATACCCTGGCCAATACAAAGATTTTTGTATAGCAAAAAACACTGGCGCTACCCACACAAGCCACCCGTGATACTGGGCGAAGTACAGCGCAACCCAGTACAAAAGTTGGAAGGGCACACTTGCGATTAAGGCATGCTTCAGTCCAACTCTAGATGTAATTTTACCGCCCAGAGGTATGAGTAGCGTATACCAAAAATACACCACCGCAAAAAAAAGCATAATTTTTGGTACGCTCAAGCCGAGCTGTGCATATAGGTACGCCGGCTCAAACAGCATCATGGCCGACAACGCTATATCACCTATTGCCGCCGACCCATAAAGCTCCAAAACTTCACGCCTTAGATGAAACGAAAAATACTTAGGTAAGCTAAACCTGTCAAACATTGGTTTTTATTTTGAAATGACTACGAAACTAAAAATTTAAGAAGAAAGCGCCTTTCGAATAGCAGATAGGCTAACTGGACCGGCGCGCAACAACTCAACCCCTCCCTCGCTAATTTTTACCACTGTGGACGGTTTTACCTTCTTCAACCTTCCTCCATCTATAAGTATATCAGGTTTCAATTTTTTTCTCTTAAATTGCTCTCTTACTTCCGCTAAAGAGTAACACTCCGGGCGACCAGATAAGTTGGCTGAAGTGGCTGTGATGGGTTTTTTCAGTTTTCGCACCAGTGACAAGGGCACTGGATGTTTGGGCATTCTTACGCCCAAAAATCCTTTCCCTGCAGTCAAAAGCCTCAGTGCTGGATTGCTTTTTTTAACCGGAAGCACTAAAGTGAGACTACCAGGCCAAAAAGCTTTCGCGAGCCTATCGGCGGCCTCTGACCACTTTACATAAAGTTTTGCCATGGCCCTAGAAGACACCACGACATGAACCGGCTTTTTGAAATCCCTGCCTTTCAAGCAATAAAGCTTTTTTACCGATTTTACACTAGTAGCATCCACCCCCAACCCATAACAGGTTTCCGTGGGAAATACTATAGTGTAAAGTGAATTCCTCCCAGATACCATAATTTTTGAGATACTCACACTCATAGCTTTTATACAATCTCTACTCACAGTCTAACATCTACTCGCGCCTACAACTTTCATTTTCAATTACAGAAGAGGTTAATTGGAAAACGAGCGAAATTTTGACCAGCGTCGGGAAAAAATAAAGCAACTATATTTGGAAGTGCTCGATAAAATTATTAGCGAAGACATCTGGATCAGTGAAAAACCTCCTCAACACAAGGGAAATTTAGCAAGAACCTTACTCAATAAACTCTACCACGAAGACCGAGTTGGGGTTGAAAGTTTCGCACTACTAGCACTAAAAACAAACTTAGAACAAACCATCTTGCTCCTACGCAAACTTGCCCAGAAATTTAAAGCAGGAAAAGTCAATTCAGAAAGCATCGCAGTAGAAAGGAACAACATTCTTGACATCTACCAGGAAAATGTAGAGTACCTGATATTTTTTCTTGTGCGCTCTTGCGGGCTCTCCAAAACACAAATTGAAGGCAAGCTTGCTAGCCTGTTATAAGCCTTAATAGACTTTAAACTACCAAATTTAGCAGTCTATCCTTCACAAAAATTTGTTTTTTCAGCACACCGCCGGACAAGGCGATTTTTATTTTCTCGTCTTTTAAAGCTTCTTCCAGCACGGCTTTTTCCGAGCTGCCTGCAGGAACTTGCAAACGCGCCCTGACTTTTCCATTGATCTGAACCACGACTTCCACTTGTAGAGCTAGGATCTTTTTAGGATCGTACTTTGGCCAAGGCTGCTGCTGCAAACTTCCCTTGCCACCCAACATTTCATATAGCTCTTCAGCTATATGCGGGGCGAAAGGATAAAGCACAATTAAAAACTTCATAAAGTCTTCGTGAGAGGTATTCTCATCTTTGACTTCATTTAAAAATTCCATCAGTCCTGAAATACAGGTGTTGAACTTAAACTCCTCCAGCTCCTCACCCACTTTTTTTATGAGCTTATGTAGCGCCCGTTCTGCCACTTCAGAGGTCTTGATGTTTGTAAAATTTGTATTTTGAGAATTGGAACCTTTGAACTTGTTTGGGATTTGCGTTTTGTTATTTGGTATTTGCATCCCAAGCCCCCAAACTCTATCTAAAAATCTTCTCACACCAACTATACCTGAGTCATTCCAAGCAACTTGCGCGCCGTGCGGTCCCAAAAACATTTCAAACATCCTCAAAGTATCTGCGCCATACCGCTTTATAATGTCATCCGGGTTAACAACATTGCCCTTACTCTTTGACATTTTGTCTCCATCTGGACCCAAGATAATCCCGTGTGGCAAACGCTTTGTATAAGGTTCGCGAGCTGTTACAAGCTTTTGGTCATGCAAAAACTGATTCCAAAACCTTGAGTACAAAAGGTGTAAAGTAGTATGTTCCATACCCCCAAAGTACACATCTACCGGAGTCCAGCGCTTCAACTTTGACTTAGACGCAAAAACGGTTCTGTTTTTGGGATCAGCATAACGAAGCCAGTACCAAGAACTTCCAGCCCATTGGGGCATAGTGTTGGTCTCACGCTTGGCCGGAGCCTTACAAGCCGGACAAAAAGCATTAACCCAATTCTCTACCGTAGCCAAGGGTGACTCACCTGTCCCAGTTGGCAGATATTTTTTAACTTCCGGTAGTTTCAAGGGCAAAGCTTTTTCCTCAAGTGGCACAGGTATGGTCAAAACTTCAACCCCCCAAGCCGAAAGGCCATAGCGGTCTATCTGACTTGGATAACCGGAGTAAATTTTTTTGTATGCGGAAGCAAGCTGCAATGGGCTTTTAAATTTTTTCCCTGGGAACACCCTGGCCAAGTACTCTGGCCCAGCTTTAAATAGCTGAGTGAGATTGGAAAATGTTTTTACGTCTGTAACTCTCGCGAAAACCCTTTTTTTGGTTTTCTTGTTGAAAAGCGGGATAACATCCCCAACTTGGATCTCTGCCCAGTCTGCATGCTCTCCTTTGGGGTCAAAACTTCTGGTATCTACAGTTTTGCGTTTTCGCAGTACATCAGCCCAAATCTTCTGGTCCGAAAAAGAAAAATCCGAAACTTTACTGTTTTCTGTTTGCTGTTTACTGTTTACTTTACTTGCACACACTGCGCAGTGAACTATAGGTATAGGCTCTCCCCAGTAACGCTGTCTAGAAAACAGCCAATCCCGGAGCTTGTACTGTGTTTTTCTTGTGGCAACCCCAAGATGTTCCAACTCTTCCACGATCTCTTCGAAGGCTCTGCTTGAGAGTAAACCATTCATCCAAGAAGCGCTGTTAACCACCTTCCCTTCCCCTACAAATGGCAAAGCAGTTTCTCCATGAAGATTTTCAATCACTTTTCTAACTAGTAGGTTAAACTTTTTTGCAAACTCAAAGTCACGCTCGTCGTGCGCTGGAACGGCCATTATGGCACCCGTTCCGTAACCTCCCAAAACATAGTCAGCTACCCAGATAGGTATTTCTTCCTTAGTCGCAGGATTGATCGCTTTTATACCTTTAAGCTCTACTCCTGTCTTCTCTTTCGTAGTATCAGTTCGTGAGATCTCACTCTTTGCCTTGGCTTCCGCTATATACTTTTGAACTTCTTCTAAATTCTTTATTCTAAATTCTTTGTTCTCGAGTAGCGAAGCTACGAGCTTGTGTTCCGGCGCCACCACCAAGTAAGTTGCCCCAAATACCGTATCCGGCCTGGTAGTAAATACCCGAATTTGGAATTTGGAATTTGGAATTTGGAATTCTATCTCTGCTCCTGTACTTTTCCCTATCCAATTCTCTTGCTGAAGCTTTACTGCTTCCGGCCACTCCGGTAAGTGCTTTAGTCCTTCCAACAATTTTTCAGCGTAAGCAGTAATACGCAAAAACCACTGCCGCATTTCTCGTTTCTCTACCACTGTGCCACACCGGTCGCACTTACCATCTACCACTTCTTCATTAGCCAAACCGCACTTGTCTTTCGGGCACCAATTTATAGGCCCAGTCGCTTCGTAGGCCAAACCCTTTTTGAAAAGTTGCAAAAAAATCCACTGCGTCCATTTATAGTAACTGGGATCTGTCGTGTTAACCTCTCTACTCCAGTCAAAACTTAAGCCCCAAGAGCTGACTTGTCGTTTAGCATTTTGAATATTTTTCGCTGTTGAGAGCCTAGGGTGCGTTCCAGTTTTTATAGCATAGTTTTCCGCAGGCAAACCAAAAGCATCCCAGCCTATAGGGTAAACCACCTCAAAACCCTTTAATCGACTAAACCGGGCATAGGTGTCCGCAGCTACGTAAGGACGCAAGTGACCCATGTGAAGCCCTGCACCAGAAGGGTAAGGAAACTCCACCAAGACATATCTTTTCGGCTTTTTTGCAGTATCACTTGCCTTAAAAGTTTGGGACTTCTCCCAATACGCTTGCCACTTCTTTTCAATCTGTTTTGGATTATATTTTTTCATATAAAAAACAAAGCCTACCGTGCTTACCAGTAGTTATTACTGTACCTAAAAGTTTACTCTGAATCCCCCTCAAAATCAACCTCTGTCGTGATGGGCACCATCACTAGATGCCTAGATGGGCATCATCTCGACAATTGGATGGTGCCCATCAAGCTCCAACAAAGTTTAATCAGTCTTCAAAATCCAACAATTGCGCTTGCAAGTCCTTATTCGATCTTATAATTGGCCCTGCATTCTCCACAAAATCCTGGTACCTGCCAGGGTCATTATCAAACAGGGGTAGACTTAAAATTATTGATATGTCAGGTAGACGTCCATTTCTTACGGAAACATATTCCGGATAACTGCTCCAAATCCAATCCTTTGAGTTTTGTATTAAGCCAGCAGTAAATGGATTGAGATGGATATAAGCAGAAACCCATGCAAGATACTCATCAGAGTCTACCCGAACAGCCTTATATTGATCCTGGAAAAGTGACCCCACCCTCTCATACCTCATGTTAAAAACTTTACTGTACCCGCTAATGACTCGTTGAAATAAATCCGAAACAGCAATTTCGGTATTTTGCCGTATTAAGATATGAAAATGGTTGGGCATCAGGCAATAAGCTAAGACTGTAAATGTACCAGGCTTGAAAACTTTTCTTTGATAAGAATGTCTATTCGCGAGGTTTGGCTGTAAACCCAAAACCTGTTCTTTTAAACGACGTAAAAATAACTCGTAATCTAAATTGTCTAAGTAAATATCCTGCTTTGCAACACCACGATTAAATACATGATAAACCTGTCCGGAACTAAATTGCTTGTAATCGCGATAGTTCACATCTCACTCCCTGCACATAATGCCTAGATCGCCTAGATGGGCACCATCTAGGCGATTAGATTTTAAAAAGT
>CAYYEK010000027.1:0-12157 GCA_964470855.1 uncultured Candidatus Saccharibacteria bacterium | reverse complement strand
ATAGGCGGACCCCGCTCGAGGCGGGGGACAATTAACTTCTGTAATGGGCACCATTCGGGTCTCATAAAATGGTGCCCATTTTGGGTCCAGTATTCAATCTAAAATCGGCAATTCTTACTTCCTAATTCTAAGCTCTAGATTCTGATTTCTATATTTGCTATTCCTTCTTTTTTGGTACTTCCAGTTTTATGTGCAGTTCTTTTAGTTGCTTTTCTGTCACACTGCTTGGCGCATTCATCATAACATCTTCTGCGGATCCGTTCTTGGGGAAAGCTATAACTTCACGGATATTTGGTTCGTTTTCCAGCATCATAAACCACCTGTCTATCCCAAAAGCGCACCCGCCATGGGGAGGCGCTCCATACTCAAAAGCTCGGATCATGCCGCCAAATTTCGCATCTACATCTTCTCGTTTGTAGCCAACCATCTCAAAAGCCTTGTAAAGAATTTCAGGGTTGTAGTTACGGATAGCTCCGCTGCAAAGCTCGTAGCCATTGGCGACTATGTCGTACTGGTCAGCGCGGATGCTCAAGGGGTCTGCTGAATTTAGAGCCTCAAGTCCGCCTATGGGCATAGAGAATGGGTTGTGGGCAAAGTCCAGTTTACCGTCAATTTCAGAAATTTCGAAAAATGGCATATCTACTATCCAAGCCCAGGCTACTGTGTTGGGATCTTTTAAGTTTAGCAAGTCCGCGAGCCTACTTCGCAAGCGACCTAACACTTTGTTGACCAAAGGCCTTTCATCAGCCCCAAAGAAAATTATATCTCCGGCTTTTGCTTTGGTTAGGTTCACCACGGCCTCTATCTCGGCAGGGGATAGGAACTTTAGGATGGGAGAGCGCAAGTAAAAATCTTTGCCTGTAGCAGCGATAGAGTTGTCCTGACTTTCCTTGTCACAGACTATGTATGCCAAGCCGCCCGCACCTTCGGTTTTGACGAACTCCGTGAGTTGGTCTATTTGACTTCTGCTAAGCTGGCTGCCGCCTTCGCATTTGATGGCTTTTATGCAACCCTTATCTTTTTTCACCGCAGCGGCAAAAACTGAAAACTCGGTAGCTTGAAATGCATTACTTAGGTCTACCATCTCCATACCGAACCGTAGGTCTGGTTTGTCAGAGCCGTATTTTTCCATGGCGTCATTGTAAGCAATTTTCGGTAGGGGATTGAATAAAACTTTTTTTCCGGCAAATTTTTCAGTTAGCTCTATCACTAACGGTTCAACTTCTCTCCGAACATCTTCGTGACTAGTTGCAAAACCAACTTCCAAGTCTAGTTGATAAAACTCACCCGGGTGTCTGTCTGCTCTAGGGTCTTCGTCTCGGAAACATGGTGCGATCTGAAAATACTTGGGCAAGCCTCCTACCATAAGTAGCTGTTTGAACTGCTGTGGAGCTTGCGGGAGAGCGTAAAAAGTTCCCGGGTGCAGTCTTGAGGGGACAAGGAAATCACGTGCCCCTTCAGGGCTGGATGATGTCAATATGGGTGTGGTAACTTCCACGAATTCCCTTTGGTGCATGTAATTTCGGATAGAGGTGATAAATTCGTCTTTACGACGTAGTAAGCGCTGCATTTTTTCGCGGCGCAGATCCAGAAAGCGATACTTTAAGCGCAGGTCCTCGTTTATGTCTGCTTCTTGGTAGAATACCGGGAAAGGTAAAGGTTTTGAAGTGTTCAGCACTTGTAATCCCTCAACTACCACTTCCACCGTACCGGTTGCGATGTTCTTGTTGGCCAAACTTTCTTCTCGCTGCATAACAGTACCGGATATTTTCAGTACATATTCGTCTTTGACTGATTGCGCAGTCTCAAAAACCTCCGCGTTTTCCGGGTTTATAGTAAGTTGTACGATGCCAGTATGGTCACGCAGATCTATGAAGATGAGCCCGCCGTGGTCGCGGATATTTTGTGCCCAGCCAGCCAAAGTTACGGATTGTCCGACCATGTCTAGGGTCTGGGTAATTGTGTGTCTTTGCATATGATTATAAACATTTAACAATTAACATTTAGCATTTCACAAAGGGCGAAGCAGGTGCTCGGGATGGGGCAACTGGTATATCCGGATTGTGAGATGATTTATTCAGGATCCGGAAATAAAAAAACCTTGCAGGCCGAATACCATGGATTCAGTCTTTGCAAGGGCGTAAGTTTACGCGGTGCCACCTTACTTTGTACTTCATTATGGACTTTTACGGTGCCCTTCCGGAGAGGTCTATTTCCCCTCGACTCTGCTCGGGGTTTCTTCTCTCGGCTCCGCTGTGTTTGCAGCATCTTAGCCTTTATGTTCGGATTATATCATACTTTTAGGATCGCGCAAATCAATGCTGTGGTAGAATATATCGTGATGCATAGCTAGGTAGCGGGTTAGCGGGATAGCTTGGTAGCGCGATAGCGCGATAGCTTATCCGACGTAGCCCTTTAGGGCGTAGGCGGGTCAATTGTTCCCCGCCTCGAGCGGGGTACCGCCAGAGGCGGGAAATGTTCTCTGTATACTACTCTACTACTTTACAACTATTACTACCTTTCATTTTCAGTTTACTTGATACTTTATGTTAAAAGAAATTGTTTTAGATTTAGAAACCCAAAAATCTTTTGAAGAAGTCGGAGGGAGAAGTAAAAATTCCCTGCTGAAAATCTCGGTCGTAGGGGTTTATGACTACGTAAGCGACTCTTACTTAACTTACGAGGAGCATGAGTTAGGAAAACTTGCGCCTATCTTACAAACTGCCGACCGCATAATTGGCTTCAATATTTTAGGCTTTGACTTTCAGGTGATCCAGCCATACCTGGACTTTGACATTTTTCAAGTGCCTGCTTTGGACATAATGCTGGAAATTGAAAAAACTCTTGGCCACCGTATATCTCTGGAAAATGTCGCCCAAGCCACCCTAGGTAAGGGCAAGTCCGGCACTGGCTTACAAGCTATCCAGTACTGGCGTGCTGGGAAAATGGAAGAGTTAAAAAACTACTGTCTAGATGACGTAAAAGTAACTAAAGACATATACGAACACGCAAAGCGCCATAGCAAGTTAAAATATGTTGACTTTTTTCAGACAAAAGAAATACCTGTTCATATAAAAGAAGCCTCTCTAAGAGGAGAGGTTGTGTTCCAGGCGTCATTATTTTAGGTGCTTCAACTTTTACTATACGGGGCGTCTCGCTTCTTTTTTAATCTTCTATGTGGAAGCGCAGTATAAAATCTAGGTTTATTAAACACAACCCTTTCGTGTTTATTTGTTTTTGTTTAGGGTTGATGGTTTTATGGTTGTTGTTCAAAATTTTCAAAGCAGAGGTGATTTTGAGCCAAGGGTTTACGCTCTTTGGTTTGACTTGGCATTACTACGGTATGGTTATGGCGCTTGCCATAAGCGGGGCGATCTGGCAGTTGCACAAGAGTGCTGAAAAAAGTGGAATTCCTAAAGAGTTTTTAGATCGCTATGCGCTTTCGGTGATCCTGGCTGGTTTCTTTGGAGCTAGGCTGTATCATGTGGCAAGCTCACTTAGGTACTATGTTGCTCATCCGATGGAGATGTTCTTCATATGGCAAGGCGGTTTGTCTATATTTGGCGCATTGATTGGCGGGGCGTTGGCCTTGCTGGTTGTTGCAAAGAAACTGTCAAAACAAACGCACCAGCTGTGGAGTGTTTCTTTTTTAAAAATCTTAGACTGGGTTTCGCTCGGAACAGTTTTGGGACAGGCGATTGGGCGGTGGGGGAACTTGTTTAACTATGAAGCTTACGGCCGTCCTACGGCATTGCCCTGGGGTATGTTTGTACCTCCTGATTTCCGTTTGCCAGCTTATACATCGGCGGAATTTTTCCATCCATTTTTTTTGTATGAAAGCTTAGGTACTTTTTGTATATTTATATTTCTATCAAAAAAACAGCCTCGTTATGAAGGGCAGATCTTGGCTTACTATTTGGTAAGTTATGGGGTTTTGAGGTTTGCTTTAGAATTTTTACGTGCTGACAGTACATTTTTAAGTTCAGGTCTGCGTTTAAATGTTTTGACCTCACCGCTACTTATCGTTTTGGGGTTGAGCTTGGCGGCCTGGAAAGATCGGTCAAACTGGAGTAAAATACTCCCATGAGTATCCCTAGCCTATTTGTTCTACTAAACGCGCTCATAGCACTAGCTTTGCCTGCAGTGATGACCTATGGGGTGTTTTTCTCACCAACATCGGCCCCTTTTTTTACTGCTGCTTTGTGTTTGATCCTGCTTTTAGAGTTGATTTCGTATTTTGTCTACTATCGTAGTTCTGTGCATCCTAGGTCCATGTTAGGACGGGATCTTTTGTTTTTCTGCGCTTGGTTGTCCGCGTATTTTTGGTTGCCTAACCAGGAATTTGGTTTGGCGTTTGGTTTTTTATCCGTACCTCTTATCTTTGCGATCAGGCTACTTTTGGGTTTCAGCCACACCACTATCATCTCAACCCAAACTATACTCATAGCTATCGGCCTATCCACCATACCATTTGCTATGCAGCAGTACTTCTCGTTTAGCCACGGCTGGGTAACTTTGATTGTGTTTGTGTGGACAGTGCTACTGGCCTCGTCTACCTTGGGGTTGACGCCTCAGCCTACTCGTACACAACTCCTTTTTTCTTTGATCGTTGGTTTTCTTTCCACTGAAATATATATCTCGCTTTTGTTTTTGCCATACCATTTCACAACGCTTGGCGTGTTGCTGCTGCTCGGATTTTACTGGTTTTGGAATTTGGCCTATCAGTATCTATCGGGCGCGCTTAACAGACGCAAAGTCCAGTTTTATAGTGCGCTTTGCACTGGACTTGCGGTTCTCGCGTTCTTGATGTCCCCTTGGCAGCCAGTTTGATCTGGGTAATTTTATTTATCTATATTTATCTTTACTTTATGAAACAAGTTAAATCTTCATGGGGGATAGCGTTGGTAGTAGTTATCAGCTTTCTGTTGTCATCTTTGTTTGGTCCGTGGTTTGTAGAAAGGCTGGCTCAAAATAATTGGGCAAAAAAATACAACATTTTGAACACGCGAACCCCTCTGGTTATAAACACTCGAGAAGAGGTTCGTATAAGTGAAACTCAAGATTTGGTGGCCATAGGAGGAAAATCCAAAGAACGGGTAGCTGCTTTGGTAAGGGCAGAAACTGCTTCCTCCTCACAACTCCTTGCGTCCTTGGTTGCTGTTTCTTCTGACGGTTGGTATATAGCACCCAAACAGGTTCTAGTAGGTGTACCGTTAGAACAGCTACGGGTTTTAAGCGAATCTGGCAGAGGAGTGGTCAGCAGGCTTGTGGTTGATCCGGATACTGACTTGTCTTTCATAAAGTCAGATCTCGCTCCAAGATCGGTTATGCCCATTGCTATTTCATCCGATCTAGTTCCCGGAAGTCGAACAGCATTTGTCGGCCTATTAGATCTTGGTCAACTATACCTGCTTTCAGGAGTTGTATCTAGCCCAGAGTTTGTGTCTTCAGGGTCATGGGTTGCAGGCCAGCCAACAAGAAAAGTTTTGCTTCAAGTACCGGAAGGGTCAGTCCCCGGGCAAGCAGTGGTAAACAACAATGCAGATTTGGCTGGTGTGTGGTCAGGAAATCAGATGATCCCTGCAAGTGTGGTGCAAGAGTCGGTAAACAAACTTTTATCGGCTGAGGGTTTTGCAAGAGCAAGTTTTGGTTTCAGTGTAAATTTAAGTTCGGGGTTTGGTCAGCCTCGCGTGATGACGGTTAGTGATGTGCAACCCAAGTCGCCGGCTACAGTAGCAGGACTAAAAGTGGGGGACAAAATACTAGAAGTAGATGGGAAACGCGTAGAAGGAGAAAGTTTGCCTGATAAACTGTTTAGCCAACTTATACCAGGAAAAACTTACAATATAAAAATAGTTCGTGAAGAAAAAGAGCTTGTCTTATCTATCTTGCCTGTGGCTAAAAAAGGGCAGTAAGCAGAAAACAATTAACAGATGAAAATCCTTGATCTTTAATCGTTAATCTTTAACCAGACTGTAAACAGGAAGTAGTAATAGTAGTATACAGAGAACATTTTCCGCCAGAGGCGGACCCCGCTCGAGGCGGGGGACAATTAACAATTGATCTAGGGCAGAGAGTGGTAAAGTAGTAATAGTTGTAAAGTAGTAAGAGTAGGGGCGAGGCTTGACCGACCAGTTGATTGCGGAGAGTTAACGAGTTAATTCGTCATTCTATATTCGTGCAATCCTTCGACTTAGCTCAGGACAAGTTTGTGAGATTAGTGTATTAGTGCAATAAAAGTTAACGTGTTAACGAGCTATTGAAAGTTAGTAGTTTTTAGTTGAAGCTTTTCCCGCCTCTGGCGGGACCCCGCTCGAGGCGGGGGACAATTAACTTCTGTAATGGGCACCATTCAAATCTTTAAAATGGTGCCCATTTTGAGATCCAATCTGCAATTCTTCATTCGCTATTCGTCATTCATTATTCGTGCTATTCCTGTATTCGTGCAATATTCTTCATTCGCTATTCGCTGTTCTACATTCGTGTGATTAGTGCTCTTCGTGCATTCGTGCAATATTCGCTATTCGCTATTCTACATTCGTGTGATTAGTGCCATTCGTGTATTAGTGCAATATTCAAGATTCTAAATTCTAACTTCGTGCAATTAGTGGCATTCGTGCATTCGTGCAATATTCGCTATTCCTTTTCCCAAAGCTACCTGATTTTCCCTCTTAAATAAAGGGGAAAAGTCATGGTTTGCGCTTGACTTTTGAGAGTTAGTATTGTATAATATTCCCGTAATTAAAAAGGCTAATTTTAGAGGGTATGCAAGACACTACTCCTAATAAAAATCAGCCAGACAACACCGGATTATCTGCTAGTGAGGAAATGATCCGGCTTTTAGGTTTGGATAAGCCAGCTGTTGAAGTTACGGATGGAAAAACTACAGCAACCGCCAGTATTTCTCCTGTTACACAACCAATCGCCGAATCTGATGGCGGTACATCTACAGGCAACACCATAAAGCCCGAAGAAACAGTAAAAGTAGAGCCGTTGAATCTTGGTTTAGGGGCTGGGCTTGAGGCTGACTTTGTGCAGCCGTCTGCTAAAACTTGGGCCCGGAATGCTTTCTCTACTGTGTTGTCCGTAGTTCCATACTTGTTGGTATTTGTTATTGGGGTTGCTGTTTACTACATAGTCTTTGCTGACCCTTCCAACCGGCCGAGCATCTTCACAAAAAAGCCGGACACTGTGACACCCTTGACCGCTAAAGCAGAAGCTATAGCAGAACTTAAAACAGAGCTTAAGTCTGACTATGAAGAGTACATAAAAAAATACTACTTCAACATCAGCGACGAAAGCCTGCTGTCTATGGACAGGGTAGCGGACAATAAGCTGACTAACTTTGAAAATTTTCTGCTGGGTCTAAACCCTAGAACTAACGATATCCGCAAGACAGGCTCGCCGGATGCCAAGTTTGTGCTTGAAGGACTGCAACCGGACACTGGTCTGCCTCTTAAGGATTCTCAAAAGGATATCATTGCTAAGTATTTTGATTTAGCTGCTATACAAACTCGCATAAACGGAACTGAAAGCTCCGATCAAGGCACAACCTTACAGCCTCGTGGTCCGCAGCGCGAAGGTGTTTTACCTATACGGATAAACATAAAAGAAGCCCTGGCAGCAACCTCGGTTAGTGAAAACCCAGCAGTTACAGTCCCTACCCCTCAAGTTGCTTCCGGAAGCGTGACAGCCCCAACACCTACCCCCAAGCCCGCTCCCAGCCCAAAAGTTGCTCCCTTAACCGGCCCTTCAGGCTGTGAGGAAAATAAGCTCGGCATAGACACTACCATCCCCGGCAGGATAGAGATCCCTTCCATAGGAGTAAATGTACCCATCATCTGGACTCGTGACCCTGCTACTTTCAACGAAGATCTGAAAACCGGAGTAGTGCATTACCCTTGCACGCCTTTACCGGGTGATGTGGGAAAATCATACATATCTGGCCACTCCAGCAACTATACATGGGCGGGCGGGAATTTTAATAAGATATTTGCCAGGATGAACGAACTGGAAACGGGGATGACTTTCAAAGTGACTGTGGTGGGAAGAGATGGTAAAGATATCCGCTTGTTTTATGTGGTACAATCAAAGCAGGAGTATGCGGCCGATGATCAGGCACAGTTTTTGAACACCGCGTACTCGGAAGTGGCCTTGTCCACTTGTTGGCCAATTAATACTACCAAGAAGAGGCTGGTTACAGTCGCCCGCTTGGATAGAATAGAGAGGTAGGTATGGGATTTAAAAGAGTTGGTGAAGTTGCATTAACTTTAGCAGTGGCTTTCAATGAGTCTAATGTAACAGAAGCAAAAGCCAAAACTGTGGACGCAAACGGAGCAGCACCAGTAGAGCAAAAAAAGGAAAATGAAACAAAAACTGAAAAGTTTAGAATTGATGTTGGTGGTATAACATACGAAATACAAGTTCCACAAAATGGAAATATTGAGGAATATAGAGAGATATTTAATAGAATATTGAACCAAGAGTTTTCTGAAACAGTAAAAAAGAGTGGTTCATTTGGTAGAGTGGTTGAAGTATTTATTGATAAAGGGGTGGTTTCTATCGATAGAGGAACAAATTCAGGGGAAAAAAATTACGGAAAAGCGATTGAAAATACAGCTGTTGAGGTAGGCGTTGATTTTTTACGTAGAAAAGTGGAAAGACGCGTGAGAAAGATAAAAGACCCAGACGTGAGAGGGGGTGTACAACGTGGTACTAATACAGCAAACCAAGAAATAAATAGGAGAAATCAACAAAATAGGCGGGAAACTCGTACCGCTTTGGAAGGGTATCGTGTTCATATTGTTAATTTTAAAACCCCAAGTCGAGAAATTTTATTTCAAATGGAAGTAATCCCTTTAGATGATGGGCCTAGTGGAATGCTAAAATTTTTTACTAAAGATGGCAAGTTTTTAGGTCAAGAGCAAATTTTAAACTATAAAGACACTAAGCAAATGAAAATAGTTGCATATATGTATGGAGCTGCTCTTTTTGCGATCCCTGAAATTCGTCCTTCACAGCAAGGTCAAAATGAAAAATCTGTTCACTTTAATGGAGACAAGAGACAACCAACCTTTTCAGATCAGAGCGGGAGACTTCCAGATAATTTAAATAATGGAAAGTTTAGACGACAGAGGCCTAGAAATTGATAGAGTCATATTAGTATTATCTGCTTTACAAGATTAAAGATAAGTGGCAAGATAGAGGGTCACTTATTTTTAATTTGTATATATGCGTAAAACACTCGTATTTCAAACAGTTTTCGCTATTTCTGCCCTAGCCCTCACCTTCTGGCTTCCCGGAAGTCAGGCTCTGGCGCAAAGCGTAAACCCGCCCCAAGGTTTAAAACTAAGTATAGAAGGTTACAACGATACGCAAAACCAAAATGTCAGTACTGCTAAAAATCAAAGAGAAGATTTTTTGACTTTTAAACTCACCACGGTCAATGCCGGCACTTTGCCACAAAACTACGCCCCAGAGGTTTCTTTGGCGGGCCTGTTGCCTTTAGTGAACCTGGTAGACAAAGGCGGAGCCACACTCAACGGCCAACAGTTGTTGTACCCTGTTTTAAACTTGCAAGCAGGGCAGAGTAGGACAAATATGTTTCGGGTCAGGATCAAATACGCTTTACCGCCTTTTCGTTATGTGGGAAGTATCAATTATGGCAATGCAGTTGAGTTTCAAGTGGCCTCGCTTTTGGTTGGTGGGAAAGATGGCAACTATGTCCCTCCTGAGACTGGTGCTAACACCACCCTCCTTTTCGCCTCCCTCTTTGGCCTGGCTCTTACCTTTTCAGTTTTCAGCTTTAGAAAATATTCTACAAAATCTTAACTAACTAATTAAACTTATAAAACATATGGGAGAAGTAGCTAAAAGTGAATATAATACAAGCGATTTTGCAAAAGCCGTAGGAGCGCTCATATATCGGGTAAGTGAGAGTGACATAGCAAATAAAGCGGATTTGGTTACTAGACTGCGAGCTGGGGCAGAAAAGTTTTTAAACGAGTTTTCTCATGGTCAATTTTTTCCCAGCGCTGATCTTTCAGAAGTAGTAGTTGATATACAACTTGCTTCTAAAGTTGACAGCATTGTGGACAAATATATAAAAGATGTATTTAGACCTATACACAATGCGTTGCATAGGCAAATAGAAAGTAGGCCTAAGAACCCTTCTATACCAGCAGGTGTAATGCGTTCTTAATAGAGAGTCTCAACTTTAGGCAGGAAGACTAAGGTTTGACATCCTTCAAGGCTTTGCTATAGTCAAAGCAAGATAAAAACAAACCTGAAAAAGTTTAGCTTTAAAAGGAAGCTTGTGGGTTTGTTTTTTGTTCTGTAAGTTTTAAGGGTTTGCCTTTGAGCTTGGCAGTAGTGCCAAAATCGGTGCAGTAAATTGGCACCATTTTATGAGCCCCGAATGGTACCCATTACAGAAGTTGATTGTCCCCCGCCTCGAGCGGGGCCAGCCTCCCCGTCTCGTAAGAGCTTCGCCGAGGCAAGCGGTGGAAAAACTCATAATTCAAAACTCAAAAGTCAAAACTTCAACTAAAAACTACTAACTTCAGATAACTCGTTAACACGTTAACTTTTTTCTACTTACTGATCCCTGTTAACTGTCAATGGTCAATTGTTAATTGTCAAATGTTCTCTGTATACTACTTTTACTACTCCCTGTTTACAGTCTGGTTAAAGATTAAGGATTTCCGCCCAAGGCGGATCCGCCTATGGCGGAAATCGTTAATTGGTTTATTCGTATATTCGTACTATTAGTATTTCGTAGGGGTTAGCCAAGTGTTAAATGTTTTCAACTACTCGCGACTAGCCAACTATCGACTAACAACTATTCCTATGGATCGAGAACAAATACTGCTACTACTAGAACAGTTAGAAAAGTCCAATGGCGGGGTGGTTTTAAAAGTGGGGGATACTTCAAAGGCAGTGGTCCTGACTATGGAAAGCTATCTGTCTTTGACTTCGGCAAATTTTCAGACTGCAAACACTCCGGAAGTAGCCCTTCCAGACGCTCCACCCTTGAAAGAAAAAGGCGCGGTTTTAGTGACAGGAGGAGCTGGATATGTGGGGGGGCACTTAGTTCGTGTATTGTTAGAGGCCGGTTATGAAGTAGTGGTGTTGGACAATCTGCATACTGGTAGAAAAGAACACATACCGGGAAATGTGAATTTTATAGAAGGCGACATCTTAGACTTAAATTTACTGCGGGATGTTTTGCAAAATTTTAAGGTCACAGCTGTTATCCACTTGGCAGCCATGCTGGAAGTAGAAGAGTCCGTAAGAGAGCCGGAAAAGTACTTGCAGGTCAACGCCCAAGGTACGCTCAATGTGCTAAGGGCTATGGCCGAAGCAGGAGTAAACCGACTGGTGTTTTCTTCAACTGCAGCAGTTTATGGCTTGCAATCCGAGCAGCCTATCTCAGAAACAGCCGTTTGCAACCCGACCAGTCCTTATGGCCAAAGCAAGCTCATAGCAGAAAGTTTAATTCGCTATTACGCGGAAAACCTAGGTCTAACCGCTACAGTGCTTCGATTTTTCAATGTCGCGGGAAGAAATCCTGACTGGCCAGTCGCAGATACACACAAGCGGTCGCACCTGATCCCTATAGTTTTAGATGTAGCACGCGGCAGCCAAGAGATCCTCACTGTTAACGGCACGGATTACGATACTACGGACGGCACTTGTGTGAGGGACTATGTTCATGTGTTGGATATAGCAAGTGCTCACTTGCTTGCTTTGGAAACTTTAGAGCTAAAAAACAAGTTTGAAGTTTTCAATGTCGGTACAGGCAGAGGGAGTACTGTCAAAGAAGTGGTGGCTGCTGCAGCGGAAGTCACTGGGCATATGATACCTATGCAAGTAGGCCAAAGAAGGGCTGGGGATGATGCAGAGACTGTGGCGTCTGTGGAAAAAATCAAACATCAACTTGGCTTTATAGCCAAGCACAGCAGTTTAGAAGAGATCATCAAAAGCAGTTGGTAGTACAAAATTAACGGGTGAAAAGATTAACGTGTTAACAAGTTGAATTTCTTAAAAGTTTAAAGTCATTAGTTGAAATTTTGAGTTTTGAATTTTGAGTTTTGATTTAAATAGGTAATTAGTCCGAAACGTAACCAAAATAGATCTCAATTAGCTCTTTTAGCAT
>CAYYEK010000026.1:0-12204 GCA_964470855.1 uncultured Candidatus Saccharibacteria bacterium | reverse complement strand
GAGTGATTGCATATCAAGAATAAAAAAAAAGTACTTCGGCTCCACGCGCTATTATAGTTTTGGCAAGTTCGGTTGCCATCCCTTTGGAGAGCTATGCCAATCAAGATCAAGTTGTTGAAATGGCAGTGGGTGCATCCTCGGATAGTTATTCGACTGCAAACGACTATACCTTTCGTACAACTCCGGTGGTTGCGGTCCAAAATAAAGTTTTGGGTGAGTATGTCGGGGCTCGGAAATTTTCTAAAGTGGCAGTACTGAATTTGCAAAACGAATTTGGTACAGGAGCGGCCAAGGGCTTTTCTGGGCTTGAGCCGGTAAAGCACACCCTGGTTGCGCAAGAGAGTTATAGCCTTGAAACTAGTGATTTCCGCTCCTTGCTGACTAAGCTGAAAAACTTAAATCCGGATGCAATCTACTTGGCTGGAACGGCCAAGCAGTATGCGCAGATTTTGAAACAAGCCGGTGAACTAGGCATAAAGTCACAGTTTCTTTCTACTTACTCTGCTGAGGATCCTGTGATCCTAAGTGAGGTAGGTGAGCCTAACTTAGTTTATACCTATGGTTTTGATCCTGAAGGAAATGATCTGGCTAAAAAGTTTAGTAGCAGTTATAAACAGAAGTTTGGTAGTTTACCAGATAGTTATGCAGCCGAGAGCTATACTGCCTATGCTTTACTGTCTCAGGCATTTCAGGGTTGCCAGAGCCTAGAGCCACAATGCTTAAAGGCCTATTTTCATCCCGGGAAAGTAGTGGACACAGTATTTGGCTCCATGGCGTTTGATGAATACGGTGATGTTACTTATCCGTTTTTCTTGAAGACTGTGCGAGATGGTAAGTTTGTGAGGTTCGTAGAGTAATCGCAAATATACAAATCGAAGAATAATATACGAATTCGAAAACAGTTGTGGCCTATCCTTGCATAACGGCCTGCTTCGCAGAAGCTTCGGCGAGGCGAGTAGACAGGCGTCCGAATCCGTCAGCTGGCGGAAGAAGGAGGGTAGTAAGTAAGTAGTAAAGAGCGAATAGAAAAAAAGTATAGGTAGCAAAGAAAGACCCTGGTTACTTAAGGCTGGGGTTTTAGGTTGTGTATTTTTCACTAGTTTGCCCCCATGCCCACTCGAAAATCCACTTGTGTAACTGATATATTTGGGGGTCTTGAATTATTACGCTAATTAATTTTTCAGTGCCATAGGAGATATATGAAATTTTATCATCGTATATATCCATAATGGTTTTGGTGGGTGCCATGTTGAGCTTAACCCAACGCGTATTTGTTACGTTTGTGTGGTAATTCTTTAGATATTCTCTGTTAAAGGGCGTATCTATGATAATGAAACGTTTTTTTACACCAAGTCGTTCCCTGGCTTTGACGAATTTCTCATTTATTTCTTTGAAGTATTTTACAATAGTCTCAATGTCCGCATATGAGCAAATTTCTTCCTTGGCGGTGAGTGAGTCTTTTAGCACTTCTTGAACCCCAGATAAACCTTCAAAGACTCTTACACCCGGCCTTCCTGAGGCCAGGTTGAATTCGGAAATGAGGGCAGGGAGCTGCCCCTCTAGGGCTATTTGTGCTACTTTGGCTTGCTTCTCTTTTTCTCTAGCTAGCTCTTGCAGTTTAACAGGGTGGCAGGGTTCAAAAATAGTAACCTTGCCGGCTTCAAATTTTTTTGTAACTAAGCCTAGAGACTCAAGCTCGGTTAACACCTTATACACCAAGCCCCTCTTTAAGGGGGTTATTTGGTTTATGCGTCCTGCAGGCATGGGTCCTTGCTTAATAAGGGCTTCGTATACATAGACCTGGTCAGACTTTAAACCTACTTGGGAAAGGGTGTGAAAGTACGATGCCGTTTCCATATTTGCGAGTAGATAAATACACAAAATCTTGTACGTATATTAGTTTTTTTCTTTATCACTGTCAAGACAGTGTGACACATACTTTCTGCTATATATGCTCAGATTTTACCTTTTCTATTAACCTTATAACAACTTATGCACTTTTTTGTTATGGGGTGTTGACGTTTGTCTTGAAAAGTATAAATCTATGTTCAGAAATGCCAGTTGCTTACGGAGCAGGTGCTCAAGACAAGTTTTTAGACGAGGCTGTGTCTAACTGGTAGTAGTAATTTAGTCAGAAAACTAGAAATTTATGTATAGAAAAATATTGCTTGTTTGTTCAATAGGGGCGGCATTAGTTTTTTTACTATACTTTTCAGGGAGTTTTTCCGGGAAGGAAGCAGTTCCTAGCCAGGAAGCTACTAAAGTAGGGTTTCTCATGCCACTTTCTGGGCCCTATGCCAACATTGCAGAAGGGCTAGAAAACACCATCCTCTTTACTGGGGTGGAAAACATAGAGCCTGTACTGGCAGATGACGCTTGTGATGGGCAAAAAGCACTAAGTGCTTACCAGCAACTTAAGACGCAAGGAGTAAAGATTTTTTACGTGGCTTGTGGTGGAGGAATTTTTCCCATAGAACCTTTGGCTAAACAAAACAACGACATACTTCTTTCTTCCTACGCTATTGATTTAAAGCTTCGAGAAACGGGCAACCACGTGATAAGGTTTATCCCAGACACACTGGACCTTTTTGACTCTATGAGTGTTTTCTTTGGTAAGCACGAGGACGGTAAGTACGCTTTGTTGTACGAGCAGGAGTCCTATGCTTCACTAGCAGGCAAGATTGAAGAAGCCTTGGGAGATAAGCTGCTTTCAACTGAGGTTTTTTTGTCTGACTCAACAGATATCCGTACTCAAGTTACAAAATCCCTGGCAGTAAACCCAGATTATCTCATCTTTCTTCCAGTAGCAGATCAGGTCGCTAAAAACACTTTTGAACAAATCTCTGCCACAAATTCGAAGGTAGAAATTGTTGGTGAGTACAACCTGTGTAATTATCCATTTAAAGCTGGAGATTTTGGTTTAAAGTCTTATTGCTGGGAGGGAAGACTAGACAACCAGCAGGCCAAGCACTTTGAGGTGGCTTTTAAGGAGAAGTTTGGTATGGAAAACCAGTATCCTTACTGGGATAAAGTAACCTACGACATAATTAAAATTATTGATCGTTTGGTGGGTAAGCATGGAGCTGCTTCCAGCGAAGATGTAGATAAAATAAAGTCCGATATTTTGGCAGGAGTTAGTGGAGAAATTGCTAGTTATGAGTTTACTGAAAACGGCAAGCTAAAAAACGGAACAGACTTTTTGGTTATGGTTGAACAGTAGTTTTTCCCTAAGGTAAATATTGTGCAATTTCAGATAAAACCCGCATAGATTTCTGAGACAGAGGCGGTTGAAAGGGAATAGTGGACAAGGGCTGACCTAGAACACTTCAGTGGTAATGTGCCTTGGGAATCTTTTATTCTTAACTAGAGAAGAGTTTAGAATATGGAATTTGGAATCCAGAACATAGAAAGCAGGGGATAGAGAATCCTTAATCGTTTCCGCCAAAGGCGGGGAATCCTTGATCTTTAACCAGAAAAGAAGATGGGACGCATCGTTTATCGTTAATCTCTAATCCTTAACCAGAGGAAAATTTAGAATTTAGAATATGGAATTTGGAATCTAGAGAAAACAGGAAACAGAAGACAGAAAACAGTAAAGCTTGTCCCGCCAGAGGTGTGGGTAGTAGGCAGTAAAGTGAAACAAAAAGGCATTGGAAGTAAAAAACCCTAACCACTTAAGGCTAGGGTTTTTGTTTGGCCTTGCAACTGATGTTGGCTTGCTGGGCTAAGGTCAGTATAGGCTAGTTCCTATTTCGCGTTGTTTGTATTAATGTAACTGGCTGGGACTTCTCCCACATCATATCGAAGTAGCCTCGAAATACTTTCACCAAATCCGCGTCTCGTACCTCAGTGATTCGTGGAGGAGTATTTATAGTATGAAGAATTACTGTGTCATGAATTACGTTAAAATTTCCTAATACATTTGTATCTCGGGGCCATAACCTATACTCCGTAAGGGTGGGGTAGTCTCGGAGCATCTCAAGTTCTCCTTGTGTAATTTTGTAATGTATAGTTTTCCAAAAGATTTTCTTTTTCAGCCTTAGTTTCAAATATACTTTATAGGAAGGTCCCATAAGTTGAAACCAATCTGTGTTGCTCGGTGCACCTACAGTTTGGTCTATTGTTCCTACGGGGAACCGTTCTAGTGAATTCACCCAGTAACTCCTATAACTTTCCAAGCCTTCATAAACGGTTATTTGTTTACTGCTTGCTTGATGAAAGGATTGAATTTGCTGGACTAAGCCGGTCAGCACGACCTCTTTATTTTTAAGCTCTGTTAAAAGACTGTGCGGATCGGAAATCTGAAATTCCCAAATTTTTCCCCGAACTACTTTTACAGCGCAACCTTTACTTACAAGTTGTTCTAGAGACTGGTAAACGAGATTTCTATGGAGACCGGTCTTGGTAATCAGTTTCCCAGCCCTGCATGGTCCCAGTCGAGCCAGGGCCTCATATACAATGGCTTCGTTTTTACCAAAACCTATTAGCTGTAACTCTTTTAACATACTAGCATTTTGTCATAAATTAATATATAGAAACTCAGACAGTACCACATACATCAATATATACGTTATGAGTAGATATAGCAAGTCATTATTTTGTCATAATAAATAGTATGACAAACTAAGTAATGTAGTTTATTCTGCTTTTGTTATTAATATTTTTTATGCAAATTAAACTTATCAGCGGCGCCTTATTGGCTTTTTTAACAATTTTATTGGTTACTACCATAGTAAAGGAGCGTGAGACTTCCTCTGATCAGCAACAGCAAGCATCGCCAATCAAGATCGGTATAATAGCTCCTCTAACAGGACCTTATGCTGACTGGGCGCAAAGTATAGTAAATGGCCTAGTCATCGCAGCTCAGGACACTAGGCGCAAATTTGAATTTGAGATACAAGACGAAGGGGCGTGTGAGCCCGATAAGTCTATTGGTGCGGCACGATACTTCTTTAGCGTAAAAAGTATAAAATTAATCATGGGGCCTGGTTGCGCTGCTGGTATGGAGGCGGTGGCGCCTGTCTCCGGTGCGTTTGGTAGTTTATTATTTTCCACAGGCCTTTTGGGCGATGAGATTTTTCAACAAGACGCCCAAATTATTAACCTTACGACTCAGATTGGTACAGAAGCTGCAGCCATGGCACAGTATTTAAAAAAGAAAGGGTTGTCTCGTATAGCAATGATTCGAGGAGCGGATGCTTTTAGCGAGGAGTTTGGAAAACGTTTTCCAGAAAGGCTGAATGAATTAGAGATCGAACTAGGGACGCATGAAACTTCTGGGTTCGATGTAGTAGATTTCAGAAGCAATATCTCCAAAATGTTGAGCGTAAAACCCGAAGCAGTATTTATTTGCTGCTTGGGTGAACAGCAGGTTGGGTTATATGTAAAACAACTAAGGGAGGTAGATAGTGCTATACCCATTTATTCTTTCTATGCTATCGAGTCAAATTCTTTGCTCGAGGCTGGAGGTCTTGCCTTGGAAGGGCTAGAGTATACTTATCCGTATAATGTTGCCGGTGGCTCTGTGCTCTTACTAGGTTTGGAAGAACGATATAGGGAGGAGTTTCCTAACAGACTTCCGACTGCTAATACTTGGTTTGCATATGATGGATTGCGCATCTTAGATGATTCCCTTGAATTGTGTAAAGTTGACGACACGCAGTGTATCAGGAATTACTTTATTAATCTTGGATCCTATGAAGGGGCCTCAGGAGAGATGCTTATTAAACAAGACGGTAGAAACATACGTCCCTTTGGAATTAAGCGCATACACAATGGGCAATTTGAGTGGCTAGAAGAGGCTAGATAATTTTTAACTGGAGAAGAATTTAGAATCTTGAATTTAGAATATGGAATATAGAATTTGGAAACCAGAATATAGAAAAGTCCGAGGCTAAAAGCCCTTGGGCTTTTTTTAGGCTGGGGAAATGCTAAAATTATGATATGAAGAATGCGTCGGTTTTACAAATAAAACACTTGTCTAAGCATTTTGAAGGGGTTAAGGCTGTTGAGGGCTTAAGTTTAGAGTTTTCAGCTGGCAAAATTTATGGCCTTGTCGGGCCAAATGGCAGCGGGAAAACCACTCTAATCAACTTACTTTCCGGCATATACCCTTGGAGTAAGGGGGAAGTAGAGGTTGATGGTGTTGGGCTTCTGAAGCTACCTACCCACCAGACTTTAGCTTACGGCATAACTAGGACTTTTCAAGAAGTCCGGCTTTTTGAGCAGATGACCCTGCTAGACAATCTGCTAGTGGTGATGGGGGAGCGCGGAGTATTTACTACGCTTTTTGAACGACATAGAAAGCTGCGCCAAACTAAAGCAGAACAGTTGCTGGAAGATTTTGGCCTGAAAGACAAACTTCATAAAAAAGCCAACGAGCTTTCTTACGGGCAGAGGAAACTGCTAGAAGTGGCCAGAGTCTTGGCCGTAGAGGCAGATGTCTACTTGTTTGACGAACCTTTTGCTGGCCTGTTTAAAACTATGGTGAGCAAAGTGGTGGAGGTTTTAAAAAATTTGCGAGAGTCTGGCAAGTGTGTAGTACTTATAGAACACAACATGGAACTCATTCGTCAGCTGGCCGACGAGGTGGTAGTGCTAGACAGTGGCGAGTTGCTAGCTCAAGGCAGACCAGACAAAGTGCTTAGTGAGAAAAAGGTGGTGGAAGCTTATCTTGGGGACTAGAAGTAATATCCTTAATCCTTGATCTTTTCCGCCAAAGGCGGACCTGCCTCGGGCGGGAATCCCTTAACCAAGCATTACAGACAGACTAGGAATCCTTGATCTTTTCCGCCAAAGGCGGACCCGCCTCGGGCGGGAATCCCTTAACCAAGCATTGCTGACAGACTAGGAATCCTCAATTTTTAACCTGAGTAATTTATGCAAGACAACGGGTTCAAGTTTAGAGAGTGGTCTGCTTATCAAGACGCGAGGAAATTTCGTTTAGAGGTAAAAAAGACTGTAAAAGGCTTTCCAAGAGAGGAGATGTATTCATTAGTTGATCAAATTTCTCGGGCTTTGAACTCTATTTTGCTAAACCTTGCTGAAGGCTCAAATAGGTTTTCAGACAAAGACACTAGAGTATATGTGAACAGAGCATTGGGTTCCTTAGACGAGGTGGTGGCTTGTCTAGACTGCGCATTGGACGATGGTTATATTACTAGCAAACAACAAGCTGAACTATTAGCGTTGGCAGAAAATTTAGCTAAGCAACTAAAAAGCTTTTCTACATATTTGTCTAAAGTTAAGGATTAAGGATAAAGGATTAGAGATGGAGCAAATTTTGCGACTGCAAAATGTGACGGTAAAGTACGGTGGTGTGACAGCGCTAGATGGCGTGGATTTTATGCTCCCCAAAGGCGAGCTGGTGGCGCTTATGGGTCCAAACGGTAGTGGTAAAACTACTCTACTTAAAGCTCTGTACGGTCTTGCGCCTCTGGAGCACGGCCACGTTTACTTACATGGAGAAAAAATTTCTCCTGCTCCTGATCGGCTGGTAAAGATGGGGGTGGTTATGGTGCCACAAGGTAAACGAGTTTTTCCGTCTTTGTCGGTCAGGGAGAATTTGCAGATAGGTAAGCTTGTCAGGGGAGAGGAAGGTGGGCAGTTGGAAAAGGTTTTGGAGTTGTTTCCCGATTTGTCCAGAAAACTGCGCCAGCCAGCTGGGCAGCTGTCTGGTGGGCAGCAACAAATGGTAGCTTTAGGTAGGGGTTTGATGTCCGGACCGCATACTTTACTGGTAGATGAGCCGACCTTAGGCCTTGCTCCGAAACTTGCTAAAGAGGTTTTTGCTGTGATGCGGAAGATCAATCAATCTTTGGGGGTGACAATGGTGGTGGTGGAGCATAACATCCGTTCGCTTTTAGACATAGCTGACCATGTTGTAGTGTTGGACAAAGGAAAGGTTATAGCTGATCAAAAGTCGGGCTCTTTAAGTTTAAATAAGGTCGTGCAGAAAGTGTTCTTGGGCGCGTTGGAGTGAGAGGTGGTGCATAATCCTTAAATCGTTAATCGTTAATCTTTAACTCGGGGTAGAATATAGAATTTGGAATTTTGAATCTTGAAAAAAGAGTAAACAGTAAAGAGAAAAGAGTAACAAGGAAGTAGTAAATAGTACTGAGTAACAAGTAAGTAGAAAAATATCCTTTCCGCCATAGGCGGACCCCTCCCAAGGCGGGGAATCCTTTATCGTTAATCCTTAACCAGAGGAGGAGCAGGGCTTATTGCAAGTTTTGCAGTTTTATACGCGCGCAGTTTGCGTGAATGGAAATATTGTGCTATAATTGCGAAAGAGTAAAAAATTAAGAAACAAAAAACAATGGAAAAGGAAAAAATGGAAAAAGCCTCTTGTGAGGCATGTTGCGGTGAGCACTCTTGCTATCGTGGCTCTTTCGGTGGCATGTGGTATCACGTTTTAAGGTGGGCTTTGTTGGTGATAATACTGCTCATAACTTTCCTGTTCGGGGTAAAGATGGGAGAGCTTAAAAGCGGTATGTGGGACTATGGCTATGGACGAGGCGGAGGGTACAGGATGATGGATGATTATTACTACAAACAAATGCCCTATGGTTCGCCTATGAAAGGTGCTCCTGCTTACCCGTATTTCCAAAACCCAACTGAGTAAAGCCGCTTATAAATTTTTAATCTCTTTGGAAATATATGTTACAAAAAGGAAAAATAACAAAAGCTTTATTGCTGTTCCCCGTAGCCACTTCGGGTCTAGCGGGTTTAGCGGCTCTCGTGTTGACTATAGCCGCCGTAGTACCGGGCCAAGGGATGTCTTCTAGCGCTTACCTCACGCCTATGAATCCGGAGTGCGATGTTTGGCCCAGAGAGACCGGCGGAGACGGTGTTGTTACAAAAGAAGATTGGCAACTGATAAGTCAGTTTTCGGTCGGAGCATTGCAGCCAACACCAGGTTTGGAATTTCAAAAAGCAGATTGCGCACCAAGGAGTGCTGGTGGGGACGGTAAGATAAATGTGTCCGATCTTGTGCAGGCTGGCCGCTATGTCCGAGGGTTGGATGTTTTGGTGCCAGCTAGTGGCCCAACAGGACCCGTGCGGGTGAGCCTAGAGGGTGATGTATGGCCACAAGAGACTGGCGGGGACGGTAAGATCACTAAAGAGGACTATGATTTAGCAGGAGAGTTTTCAGTAGGAGCCAAAATTCCGAGCATAGGTTTGGAGTTTCAGAAGGCTGACACTGCTCCAAAAAGTACTTCCGGTGACGGTAAGATCACGGTATCTGACTGGGTCCAGACGGGAAGGTATTGGCAAGGATTGGACGCTTCCCAACCAGCTGGCGGCCCAAAGGCCCCTGTTCAGTAAGGGCGAATTTGTTTTACATAAAAACAGCAAAACAAAACTTTGCTGTTTTTATTTTGTGGTGATGGTAAAATATATTAAAAGCATTGAACAACAACTTATGTCTAAAGCGTATACCTACCTCATAACTTTGGTTACACTTCTAGTGCTAGACGGCGTTTGGCTCGGCGTTGTCTCTAGGGGATTTTATAGAAAGTATCTAGATTTTTTGATGCGGGACGGATTTGTCTGGTGGCCAGCAGTACTGTTCTATTTTATTTATAGTGCCGCGATATGCATACTAGTGGTTTGGCCATACTCCAGCAAAGGAGTTGCGTACAGTTTAGGCTTGGGAGCAGTGTTGGGTTTAGCTGCTTATGGGGCGTATGACCTGACCAATCATGCCATAGTAAAAAACTGGCCTTGGCAGGTGACGCTTGTGGACTTGGTCTGGGGCATGCTCGTTACCGCTCTGACCGCTGCTGTAGTGGTTGGACTAATTCGCGCTATGAAGTAATCTGCATCATTTATGCTTATTTTTATAGTTATAATCATATTTATCATCGGCACTTCAGTTTTGGTTATCTTGTTGAGCCGACGAGCAGGAGAGACTATGCAGCAGTTGTCCTTAGAGGCGTTTAAAGAGAAAATGGCAGAGGGTTGGACTGTGGTGGACGTCCGTACTGTACAGGAGTACAACGACGGCAAAATTGAAGGCGCGCGGTGCATTGACTTTTATGGGTCGGACTTCAAGTCACAAATAGAAAAACTAGACAAAAACGGCAAATACCTGCTGTATTGCCGTAGCGGTGGCAGGAGCGCGCGGGCTAGAAAGACTATGCAAGCCATGGGTTTTGAACACGTAGCCGACCTAGCTGGCGGATATAAGGGGATAGGTGATTAGCGCGATAGCGGGATAGCTGTTAGTCGATAGTCAAATAGTCACTAGTCTACCAGTCTAAGCTTTCCTAAGCACAAGTAACAGAAAACAGAAAAGAGAAAGCAAGGGTAGGGAACATTTGGTGTATGAAAAAAGATTACTTGGAAAAACAGCAGCGAAGAGGGACGAGGTCAAAGTTTGTGCTGGCGGTATCGTTTCTTGTTTTGTCAATTTCGTGCTTGCTTTTACTAGTTAGTCTTTTAAGGCTTCCCGAGCGAAACTTTTTAAGGCTGTTGATCATCCCCTTGGTAGTTGGTTGGGGTTGGGGAGCGTATCGTCTTTTGGTGCCCTTTTTCGTTTCAAGACGCTTTGAGGCTGACTTTGCCCAAGGCAGAAGCGGTGAAGAAGCGGTGTCTCAACTGCTTTCAGGGCTTCCTTCTGGTTTCCATGTTTTTCATGATTTGCATTTCGGCAAAGGAGGGAATATAGATTTTGTGGTAACTGGGCCTTGCGGGATAGTAGCTGTTGAGGTGAAAAATTATCGCATTCAAGCTGAGGCGAGAGGTGGTCGGTTGCTACTTGCAGGCCGGGAGGTTCGGGGAAGACAGGTACAACAAGCGTTGAATTCCGCTCTCCTACTGAAAGACTTTCTAGAAAGCAAGGTTACAGACAAGGTCTATGTTAGCGGGGTGTTAGCTTTTGTAAGCGAGCTTGTTCTGCAAGGCAAGTACGAGCGAGTAGGTAGCGTTTTGGTGGTAAAATCTTCAGAATTACCTGGGGTTTTGCAAGATTTCCACGGTTCCATTAAGATGGAGAAGAAAGAGTCAATAGATAGAGTTTTAGCATTAATCGCAAGGAAACAAATTATATGAAAGGTTTCGTAGGTAACATCGAAGAGCTGAGTCAGGCAAATGCCAATTTTCGGCAAGTGCTCTATACGGGCAAACATAGTCAGTTAGTGCTTATGTCCCTCCTGCCAGGAGAAGAAATCGGGGAAGAGGTTCACGAGGGCACAGACCAGTTTTTGCGTGTGGATGCAGGCTCAGGCAAGGCGGTGATAGACGGAGTGGAGACAGAAATTCATGACGGCTACGCAATCTTAGTGCCCGATGGAGCCAGGCATAACATAGTCAATACCGGCACTACAGAGATGAAGCTCTACACTCTGTATGCTCCAGCGCACCACAAAGACGGCACCGTGCATGCAACCAAAGCCGAGGCCGAGGCTTCAGAAGAGCATTTTGATGGAGTAACTAGCGAATAGTCCTATGATTCTATCTGATATAGATATTAAAAAAGCAATGGCAGACGGCAGGATAAAGATTGAACCGCTGTTTCCCAATTCTATCCAGCCCGCAAGCGTGGACTTGCATCTAGGGGCGGACTTTTTGATTTTTAAAAATAGCGAGAATTTGTGTATTGACCCTAGGGAGCCCGTAGACGACATGATGGAGTCGGTTACAATAAACGAGCAAAAGCAATTTATTTTACATCCCGGCGAATTCGCTCTGGGCATGACCTATGAAGTTTTGGGGGTGGCAGATGATATGGTTGGTCGTTTAGAGGGGAAATCGAGCTTAGGCAGAATCGGTTTAATCATTCATGCTACCGCTGGATACTTGGACCCAGGAAATCAACTGAAGATGACGCTAGAATTACACAATATTTCTAATTTGCCGATAAAGTTATACTACAAAATGCCCATAGCCCAAATATCTTTTACCCCACTTTCCGGACATGCAGAGCATCCGTATGGTAAGGATCAATTAAACAGCAAATATTATAAAGCAAGTAAGCCCCAAGCAAGTCAGTATTATAAAAATTTTGAAAAGAACAACGAGTGGCTAACATTTGGAACGGAATGATGAATTTTGAATCTAGAACCTTGGCTTGCTACTCTTTGCGGTAAGGCTTCGGGATTATTTGTCAAAGGTTGAAGGCTGTTGTCACTGAAAGGCTTATATACTTAGGTAATTAGTCCGAAACGTAACCAAAATAGATCTCAATTAGCTCTTTTAGCA
>CAYYEK010000025.1:4328-12474 GCA_964470855.1 uncultured Candidatus Saccharibacteria bacterium | reverse complement strand
CTAAAAAGACTTTTGGCTCTTTCGGCAGGTGGTGGTTGCCCTCGCTGTCATACCACACTGGGATGCGGTGCCCAAACCAGATTTGTCTGGAGATACACCAGTCGCGCAAGTTGTCTATCCAATGGTAGTAGATTTTTTCAAAATGCTCTGGGATAATTTTGATTTGTCCACTTTTCACTACATGTCGCATGAGCTGCTTAAGACTCACTTGCATCCCTGATTCTATACCTTTTATTTCTGAGTGATCTAGGGTAAATTCTTTGTTAACATCTATGAACCATTGTCTCTTGGGGAGTGGTTCGATAAGGCCTTTTGTTCTTTCTGCAAGAGCAACATTTTGAGTGATGTCCTCCTCTTTCTTTAAAAGGTTTTGCTCTTTAAGCCAAGAGACTATATACTCTCTGGCCTCAGCTATTTTTTTCCCTTTTATTTCTGTTGGGCCTTCTATCATCCTTCCAAACTCATCTATTACTTGTTTGTGTGGCAGTTTGTTTTTTTCTGCTATTTCCCAGTCTATTTGGCTGTGTGCTGGAGTAACACCAAGGGCACCGGTACCAAACTCGGGGTCGATAGATTCATCCGCGACTATTTTTATGAGTAACTTTACTCCAACAAACTCTACCTCGAACACTTTGCCGATGAACTCTCTATACCTTTCATCGCTAGGGTGCACTGCCACCGCAGTATCGCCAATTTTGGTTTCAGGTCTGGTGGTGGCGATGGGTATTGGAAAGTCTTTGCTGTATGTAAAAGTATAAAGTTTACCTAGACGCTCTTCGCGCACTATCTCGTCATCTGAAATGGTTGTTTGTCCTTTTGGGTCCCAGTTTACGATTCTGTATCCTTGATATATAAGTCCTTTGTTGTAAAGCCTTTCGAAAGCCGATTTTACTGCCCGGCTACGGGTTGTGTCGAGAGTGTACGCTTCGCGGCTCCAGTCGACCGATGCTCCTAAGGCCTTAATCTGGTTTACTATGGTGTCATGACTGTCCTTGGCGAACTGCTCAACACGATCTAAAAATGCTTCTCTTCCTAGATCGTGCCTGTTCTTATTCTCTTTTTTCTGTAATTCTGCTTCGACTTTGGATTGTGTAGCTATGGCCGCATGGTCTGTTCCGGGAAGCCATAAGGTTTTGCGGGCCCGCATCCGCTCGTGGCGAATAAGGATGTCCTGTATCACTACCATCAGTGCATGGCCAACATGCAGGGTGCCGGTAACATTTGGGGGTGGTAGCACGATAGAATAGCTGGGCGCAGAGTTTTCGATCGGCAAATTGTCTGGATTGAAGTATCCAGAGTCCAACCACATTTTGTAGATTTGAGCTTCAACCTGTGAAGCATCGTAAGACTTGGGAAGTTCGTCGTTCATATATTTATGGTTTTACAATTAGTGCGTATCGGTTAAAAAATATGCTGTTAAACTTTTTTAAGAAATGTAGGATTTTCTCTTTTACAGTTGTGGGGATGGTTAGGGGGAGCAGCGTCAGATCTAGACATGCATCGTGAAATAGCTCTCGCCACTCTTCTTGAGTATAGATATTTTCAATATCACCCTTATAGCGCTGTCTCCATCCGAAAGTCATTTTTCGCCACTGTTTCAAGCCTGGGAGTTTAGGAGCAATAGGCTCCCTAACAGCAATTATTGTGCCTTGAGCTTTTAAAACTCTCTTAAGCTCCGACAAAAGTATATTTGGGCTCGTAGAGTGATGAAGGGCTGCATCGGCAAGGATAAAATCAAAAACATGATTCTTAAAAGGCAACTTATGAAAATCCGCAACAAGAAAAGTGATTTTCGCCGACTCTCCTTGTAGTCTGGGAAGGAAGAAATCTTTCGCCTCGCTAAGTCTTTCAGGCTCGATATCAGAACACACAATGCTCTCGACTGCTAATCGTCTAGATGCTGTAATTCCAAAAGCTGAGCTTCCACTACCGATTTCAAGGCCTTTTCCGTGTATGGGGATTTTGGCAAGCACTGTCTGGTAAACAGGTAATCGTTTGAAAATAATTTGTTGTAACCAATTTTCCATAAAACAAAAAACACCGTTAGGTGTTTGCGCCCCTTCTCCGCCAGTGGGCGGATCAGGGAGGTGCCAGCGCGAAACTGTGGTGCTTAATTTTGCTTGTTTACGGCAAGCTTCCGTCGGGTTCTACTCTTTCTTAGTAAGCAGTAATTAGTCGTCAGCAAACTTGAGGGCGCCTCTGTTTTCTGATTACTGTCTACTGTTTGCTATGTAATTTCTTCCCGCGTCTTGCCCATGTGGGCGGCCAAGGTGACGACCAAGGCGTAGACTTTCTTAAATTTTGCTATATTATAATACAGGTAATATTTTTTGTAAAACTATAATTATATGCGCTTCAAGTTATTTTTTTCCGTTTTGGTCCTAGGCCTTGTTTGGCCGACCTCTGGACTGCAGGCGGTTACAGATCCTAGTCTACTACTCAAGCCCGGGTGGCCGGTGTTCGCGCCAAATAGCACGACTATGTGGCAGACCGGGCAAGCCGTGCAAGTGGAGTGGGACGCAGATCAGGTAAAGGATACTTTGGTCAACATTAGTTTACACAATGCCGAGTGTTTGAGCTCGGTGTGTGTGGCGTTGGCGCCATTAAGCGTAGCAGAAGGTGTGGTAAATACGGGTAAGGTAGAGTGGAGTATCCCTACTAACTTAAACAATTTTTACTTAGGCAAACAGTATCTGCGGATTTCCGGTAAATCCAACTCCGCTAGTTCCATCACCAGTCAAAACTTTATACTTAAAGAGTCGCAAAGCACGACTAGCTTTGTATTTCCCGGGTCAGGCGGCGTGTTACAAGTTGGAAACCAGTACACCATAGCGTGGAAAGGGGACCAGGCTACCAAGGGCGAGACTTTACAGCTTGCTCCGTACTACGCTTGTCTATACACTGTGCCGGCTTGCGCGTTGGCCGAACCAAAACCGGAAGTTTTGGCTACCGGTCTGACTGGCAAAGTGGAATACACCTGGCAGACTACAGAGCAAAACTTTCAGGGTCAACTAAGGTTAACTTTGCTCTCCGGTGAAAAAGCTGTCCTTGCCACGAGCCCAGTATTTTCTTTAGTTAAAGAGCAGTTGCCGGTTTCTACATTGCAGTTAAAAGGGCAAGAAAAAATTCGTGTTAACAGAGGCGAGAGTTTGAGGGTAGAGTATGTGGTTTCTGGTGGCACCCCTCCTTACACTTGGCAGGTGGAGGGTAGTCTGCCGGAAGATTTGACTTTGCAGCCAGTGCAGATCCAGTGTGTGACTGTACCGTGTGTATCGCCGGCAGATATAGCCGTACTCTCCGGCACAGGCAGTAAGCTGGGTAGGTTTGATGTAAAATTTTTAGTGCGTGACGCTTCAGGCTTAAGTGGCACCCTGAATGTCAAGCTGACGGTTTTGCCGGATAAGATTACTGATGAGGGGTTATCGGCCGGCCAGCTGATCCGTACTCCAGATAAGGCAGTGCGGTTGATCTTGGATAATTTTGAGTACTACGAATTTACTTCTATGCAGGATTTAGCTGACAAAGGTTACCGTAGGTTTCAGATTAAGCCTGTTGCAAGCGCTGATTTTTCAAAATACCAAAGTCATGCGTTTTACCGTCCTTCAGGCACCACTTTCCGCTATGCAGGAGAGAAGACTGTGTATTATCTGACCAAAGACTACTGCAAACAAGCCTATACTAGTTATAAGCTTTTCACTGCCTGGCTGGTACAGCTGATAGACATCGTGCTTTTACAAGCAGGAGAAGTGTTTCCCGCTTGTGAAGAGGGTTTTGTGCGCCTCCCTGACTTAAAAGCCGTTAAGGGTAGGGGTAAAACGGTCTATATACATGAAGCAGGCGAGCTACGGCCAGTGACTAGCGCTGCGGCTTTTAGAGAGTTAGGGTATAACTTCAGTGAAGTTTTAACGGTTGAAGAAGCTGATCTTGCGCGCTACCAACGCGGCCTAGAGGTAAAGTAGGTTGTAGTCGCTACAGCTCCCAGGCAGAGTTAGCATGGAGCTTGTCAAAACTAGTTGGTTTGTATCCGCTGCGGAGTTTTATGTAAGCAGCAATGCCGATCATCTCTGCGTTGTCTGTACAGAGCTGTACTGGAGGCACAACACATTTGACATTTACCTGTCCGCCAGAGCCTTGGCGACGGTGGAACATTTGACACTTAACTTGTAGTGCCTCTCTGAGGCGCCTATTTGCAGCTACGCCACCGGACAGGGACACGGTTTTGCAGTTGTATTGTTTTACTGCGCGCATAGCTTTGGTAACCAAAACATCCACAACAGCCTCCTCAAAGGATCGCGCTATGTCGGCTTTTTCTTGTTGAGGGATGTGGCCGAAATTGAAATGGTGCAGGCCACCTTTGGGTTTGTTTTTACTCTTAAGTGCACTTTTAACAGGGTAGTGCTCTTGTAAGTAATACAGGACTGCAGTCTTCAGGCCGGAAAAAGAAAAATCAAAATTGGCCTTGTCCAGCATGGGGCGAGGGAAGGTGATAGTGGGTTCACCTTTACTTGCTAGCTTGCTTATTTCCGGTCCACCCGGGTAGGGTAGTTCTAGGAGTTTGGCTACTTTATCAAATGCTTCTCCAGCCGCATCGTCTACAGTGGATCCTAGGACTTTATAGTGGTGTTCATGTTTTTGGAGGACTAGCATAGTGTGGCCACCCGAGACCACCACTGAAAGGACAGGATAACTAATCCTTAATCTATTATCCTTAATCTTTGACAGGTCCTTAATTTTTAACTTTCCTGTCTCGCCATCAGGCGGTTGACCTTTAACATTTGACCTTTGACTGCTGCCGATTTTGGACTGGTGAATTGTCAATCGTGAATTGTCAATTGTGTTCAGCCCAAAAGGGCTGAACAAGTGTCCTTCCATATGGTTCACCTTGATGAGTGGGATCCCGGTCGCAAAACTTAAGGCTTTGGCAAACTCCACACCCACCAGCAGTGACATGATGAGTCCCGGACCAGCAGTTACGGCAATATAGTCAACCCCCAATAGGGGGTTGATCCTTGATCCTTGATACCTGATCCTTAACCGGATGGGGTCAGGGGTTGATTTTGTTAAAGACAAAGGATTCCCGCCATAGGCGGGTCCGCCTTTGGTGGAAGTGATTAAGGATGCTCTTGCGTCTGCAAGCGCTTTCTCTACTACTGGTCGGATGCTGGCCACATGGGCGCGAGCGGCCACTTCCGGCACTACACCGCCAAATTTACTGTGAATCTTTATTTGCGACTTAACTACTGAAGAGAGCGTATCAAAATGCGGTTGTTTAGACTTAAGGTCAACTCGCAAAACAGCGGCCGCGGTTTCATCACAGCTGGTTTCTATGGCTAGGATATTTACTATATGTTTTTTCATAATGTAAAACCCAACTTGCTATGTAATCTGTTAGCATAAATCGCGGCCGCGATTTATGCTAACAAAAGTTAATGCTTGTTGGGATTTGTGTTATGGCCAGTTAGGATTTAAGTTAATACCACTTGGGATTGCGGTTGCTTAATAACCTTTTATAGAAGGAAGATCCTATTGTTCTACTTAAGCAAATACAGTTATATTTTGCCTTAAAGCGGGGTAAAAATCTAGCCCCTGTTAGGATTTGCGTTTGTAGGGTTTGGGTGGAGGAGAGAAAAAAACCGCCCTCATTTAATAATAAATAGGGCGGTGAAAAATTATGCTTTTTATTCTGTGAGTTCGAATTGCGGCTGGTCGTTTGTCGGGACGGTTCTGTCTGCAGATCTATAAAACACCTTCCTAACAATGCCTTGGTCTGTGATTACACGGCTTTCGCAAACTTCTAAACTAGTCCCTTCCAGCGGGCCACACTCCCAGAGGTCTGCTGATGCTTTGTTGGATGTTAATGAACCCTTTGCTGTCATTAGCAGGTTTAGTACTGAAACTATAGCTATGACTGCTAGTAATACAATTGCAATATTTGTTTTTGACTCCATAATATTACCTCGCTGACTTAATTGAGTTAATTATAGCATGCCTTTTTTGGCTTGGTTTATCCACAAATAACTCTGATTCCAAATAATATTATTACCTTGCTTGAAACCTCGGTTCCAGCTGGGGGTACTTCAGGTAAAAAATAACATTTGGTAAAAATCTAGCCCTGCTAGGATTTGCGTTTGTGCTCGCTTTGGCGGATAATTATAGTAAATCATAAACTTAACAAGCGATATGAAAAAACTTTTGATCCTAGCTGCTGTAGTATTTATGTTAGGAAGCGGCCAGGCCTCTGCTCAGACTACTGGCGAGCAGATACAAGACTTTTCAGTAAAGCTATCCGTCTTGGCGGACTCAAGCCTTCGGGTGGAAGAGTCTATAGAGTATGTTTTTCCTGATACCCGGCACGGCATTTACCGGGATATACCATACAAGTACAAGGCGCGTGGGGGAAATTTTGAGCTTAGGATAGAAGTTTTAGGTGTGACTGATAAGGCAGGGCAAAACATACCTTTTAGCTCGGGCAAAAGCGGCGGGTATGTGAAAATCAAGATTGGCGACCCTGACAAGACTGTTACGGGAACTGTAACTTACAATATCTCCTATCTGGTTCGCGGGGCAGTGAATTATTTTGCAGATCATGACGAGCTTTACTGGAATGTCACGGGTAATGAATGGATCGTGCCCATACTTAGTTCTGGTGCGGAGGTAGAGCTGCCTGAAGTAGCAGATGCAAATGTAAAGACAGCTTGTTATACTGGGGCCTTGGGAAGTCAGGCTGTAGATTGTAGTGTAGACAAAGTAGCTAGAGTAGATAGAGGGTCTTCGGTTAGACTTTTTAAAACTCTGGGACAGTTAGGGCCAAAAGAGGGTCTAACCATAGTAGTGGGCTGGCCAAAAGGTATAGTTAAGGAGCCGACTGCCCAGGAAAAACTTATAGGTAGAATCAAAGACAATGGTGTTGTAGCTTTGCCCATAGTAGTACTTGCGGCTATGTTCTTGCTGTGGCGCAAGTATGGTAAGGACCCTGACTTAGGAACTGTTGTGCCACAGTACGAGCCGCCGGCTGAGTTTAGCCCAGCTGAAGTACAGTTTTTGCGGAAAGGAAGAGTGGGCTTTTCTGCGCTCGGGCCACAACTTATTGCCCTAGCTAACCTTGGTCACTTAAAGATCTCTAAAGAGAAGTTGGATATCCCGCTGGGTTTTGATAAAGAGGACTATGTGTTGGAGCGTATCGGGACAGGCGGTTTGCAAGCCGAGGATGAGGCATTGTTGCAGGCGATCTTTGAAAGTAATAATAGGGTATCGCTTTACGAGCTTAAAAGGTCCAAAGAAAGACTTTTCAAACTTCAGTACGCGCTTCAGGCGTATAGTAAGTCTTCTAAGGTGGCAGGGGTTTATAAAAGTAAGACTCGCGGGTTGGGCGCCTTTTTGACAATCATCGGTGCTGTAGGAATTATTGTTGGTATTTACAGTATTTTTGGGATTGGAAGTTTGTATGCTGGTCTGGCCTTGGGTGTTTCTGGGATCATAATAATAATTTTTGCAAGTGTCATGCCTGCCCGAACCGAAGCGGGAGCAAAATTACTGGCTCATACACTAGGTTTTGCTGAGTACATAAAGGTGGCAGAACAGGATCGGATCGCTTTTCACGACGCCCCACAAAAGTCGCCCGAACGGTTTCAAAAGTTTTTGCCCTTTGCTATGTTGTTGGGTTTAGAAAAGGCTTGGACCAAAATCTTTGACGGATTTGTAGTAAAGCCTGACTGGTACGTAGACCAAACCGGGACTACTTTTTCCGCTTTGGCGTTTTCTGATTCACTTGGTAAATTTTCCTCTTCTGTGCAAAGTTTTTCTACTGCGTCTTCCGGTGGTAGCGGTTTTTCCGGTGGCGCGTCAGGTGGTGGCGGCGGTGGCGGCGGAGGAGGGAGCTGGTGATAATTGTGAATACAATTATCATCCCTAATCCTTAATCGTTGCCCGCCCCTCGTAGCTTTAGCGAAGTGGGGATCCTTGACAGAAGGGGATGATAACCATAACCATAACTATGACCAGAAACGATACGAGCTGCGAAAACGAATACCGAAATATCGTTTAACGGTGTCGCTGCTCGTTACGGTTACGCCGAGACGGCTAACGAAAACAAGAAACGATACGAGCTGCGAAAACGAATACCGAAATATCGTTTAACGGTGTCGCT
>CAYYEK010000025.1:0-4228 GCA_964470855.1 uncultured Candidatus Saccharibacteria bacterium | reverse complement strand
GCTCGTTACGGCTACGGTGGTTTGCGGCTAACGACAACTCAACACGCTACGAGTAGCGAAAACGAAAACCGTTGAGTTAGTATTATAAGTATTTGACAGATACTTTTAATAGGGTTAAAATATAACTATGCAGTACAAAAGGTCCATATTTAACACAATCCAGCCATATTTAGACAAAGATGAGTCTTTGCTGATTATTGGACCAAGGCAGGTAGGTAAAACCACCCTGTTAAAACAACTGGCTTTACTCTGCCAGTCAAAAGGCCAGCAGTATTTCATGCTCAATCTGGAGGATCCAGAATATTTAAAGCTTCTGGATGAATCACCGAAAAAGATTTTTGACATTTTTCCCCTGGATCTCAAGCAGCGTACGGTCATATTTGTTGATGAGGTTCAGTATTTGGCTGACCCGACCAACTTTTTGAAATATATTTTTGACGAATATGCCGGTAAGATCAAGCTTGTGGTAACCGGTAGTTCGGCCTTTTACTTAGATTCAAAGTTTAATGATTCGCTGGTCGGAAGAAAGAAAATATTTACCTTACTAACCTTGTCATTTAGGGAGTTTTTACATTTCAGAAATTTGGAAAATATCGCCCAAAGCCTAGATAGGCTGACCATTAGTGAGACGGATCAGTTGCGCCCGTTGTTTTATGAGTATGCGGCTTTCGGAGGTTATCCAAAAGTCGTGCTTTCCTCGCTGGAGAACAAAAAAGAGGTGCTGCAGGACTTGGTATATTCGTATGTCAAAAAGGATATTTTTGAAGCAGGGGTAAGACGGGACGACCAATTTTTTTTGTTGTTGAAAATTTTAGCAGAACAAACTGGCGGTATGTTAAATGTAGCGGACATCACCCGATCTTTGAACGTGTCCAAGGCGGCGGTAGATAATTATCTAGCCATTTTGCAAAAAACCTTTCATATTTATTTGGTAAGGCCGTATTTTACCAGTCCTCGTAAGGAAGTTCGCAAGATGCCTAAAGTGTTTTTTACCGACTTGGGATTGCGCAATTTTTTAGTCGGCAACTTAGACTTTTTACTTACCCGATCTGATCGGGGACAGGTGTTGGAAAACCTTGTGTTTCGTCAGCTGCTAGAGAAATTCGACCAGGAAGATGTCCGGTATTGGCGCACCTTGGCACACAATGAAGTGGACTTTGTCTTGGCTGGTAAGGAGGCCTTAGAGGTAAAGTTTAAAGGGGTAGATATCCGCAAGTCCAGTCTCAGCAATTTTTCACAGAAATATCCTGACATATCTTCTTCGGCTGTAGTTATGGAAAAAACAGACCGGGTTGCGATTCGACAGTACTACCCGTGGGAGATTTAGGGTGGGTAGCTGGATCGTTTAACGGTGTCGTTGCTCGTTACGGCTACGGTGTTTGCGACTAACGAAAACTCAACACGATACGAGTAGCGAAAACGAATACCGAAAGATCGTTTGATGGTGTCGCTACTCGTTACGGCTACGACGCTACGGCTAACGAAAACTCAACACGATACGAGCTGCGAAAACGAAAACCGTTTATGATATCCTTATAATCAAGCTAAATATGGCAAATGTAAATTTTCAAGAATATATAGATAAGATCCCGTACGATACAGTCCAGCAGGCGGCGTCAGCACATTTTTGGCAGCTATTGCGTTCCTCTTTCCGCCAAATATGGATATTTGCACTCGTTTTGGTTTCAGCATTAATTATATTGCTAGTACTTTCTTTGGATCTGCGATGGGCGTTACTCCCGGCGATTGTATTAGTTGTTGTTGTACTGGGTTCAGTAGGGGAGCGGGGTAGGGAGATTTTTTTCCGCTCCGTAGCTGCCAGCTGGGACTGGGAATACATACCCGCGCAAACAGCAAAAGAGTTCCCGAGCAGCTTTGTAAAATTTGGTTCCATGTCCTGCGCTATGCATGTGTTGCGAAGCAAATCTTCCCCTGCGGTGGAAATAGCTACAGTGTACTACGAGCTAGGCAGTGGTAATTCTCGTAAGCAGTACAGAAAAACTGCAGTACGGGTAGATCTGGATTTTCCCGTAGTCAACCTTATCTTGTTGGATAAAGATGTGTGGATGGGCAGCCAGCTGCTATACTGGCATTCGGGGTTGGAAGAATTAAAGATTGATTTAGCAAATCAAGCTGACCGACAATTGTTTGTTGAGAAAAAATTGGAGATAGAAGCGCTGCAGATTTTTTCAGACGAGCGCTTGGCAAAATTGGTCCTGGGTACCAGTGGGTTTACTGTAGAATTTGTCGGCACAGATGTGTTTATCTACACAAACGAAAACGTCGCTACCAAGTCCGACCTAAAACACCTGCTAGAAGTGAGTCAACTAGTGTTAGACGAATTGGTGCCGATTCTGTCTCAGATCAGCGGTTCCACCCGCGCTATGCAAGAAGCTAAAGCCAACAAGGGGGTATAGATGATTTCAGAGTTTGTAATATGCGATGCAGATCTAAGCTCTTCGTACGGTGAGTATAAAGGCCGTTTTGTGCACTTGGTTTGTATAACGGCTAATCTACTCAGTGAACAACCAGAGGAAGAAGTAATAGGATTTTGAACAAATACTACCTGCCTGGACAAGAAGGAGAATAGCGGCGTTTGTTAAAGCTTCCAGAATACTGGGCCAATAAAGTCTGGAGCGAAACAGGGGTTGTGCGTAGACTAAATAATAAAAAATAAGAAGAATGCAAGGGGGTGGAGGAGCTTTGTAAAGTAGTTGAGGTGGGTGCTAGCATGGTTTGTAGGCGGAAAATATTGTATACCGTTGTAGTGTTGCATCAAAAACCCCGCGTGATCGCGGGGTTTGGGTTGAGGGTTTGGGGGTGGCCGAAATCGTTTCAAGTGTGACGAAAGTTTGAACACCTTTGTTTATGCGGTAGGTTTCCAAACAAAGGCAATGTGTGTTAATCACTCAACTTCACTGGCTTTCCGTTACTTACCACGTAGACCGCCCTACCTTCTAGCCGATCTCCATCGGGTTCAATATTGGTAAGACCGGATGCCCCGCTCCAGTTTTTAACTTGCGTTCGAAGCCAGTTGGCCACCTTGACTCCGTCGTAGCCTGCATTTGTGACCGCCGCGTGGAGTAAAAATATGGCATCGTACTCCAATTGCGAGTAGTTTTCAAAAGGTAGATTTTCCTGATATGTTTGCTGGTACGAGTGCCGTAAGTTTTCTGCTATAGGATTTTCCCCACCAACAACAAGCGCTCCAATGCTTCCTTCTAGGAGGTTGGGAAAATTTTCTAGTAAACTTTCATCACTTAATGAATTATCTACCAGTAGTAGTTTTGGATTCCATGCAAGTTCCTGTAGTTGAGTTAGGATGCGCTCGGTAGCAGGCCCGGCTTGGGTAGATATAAACAGGGCGTCAGGTGTGGTTTGTTTGAGTTTGTTAAGCTGTGTTTGAAAAGTATAAATGTCGCTACTAAATTCTTCTTTGGCTAATTTTATTCCAGAGCCCTTTAGTGCTTGCTCTAGGGCTGAGGTGGTTCCAAGGGCAAAAGGCGTTTTTTCGGAAATCACGGCAACACTATTCCACTTTTGAGTTTTAATGTACTTGGCAAGTTCGTTTCCTTGGCTTTGATCACTGGGAATATTTCTGGAAAACAGCCTGCTTTTTCCAGTCAGATCTGGGCTTGAGGCAGTAGGAGAAAATACTGCAACATTGTTAGCTTCTGCGATGGGTAATATGGCTAACGTCTCACTACTGCAAATACCGCCTATGGCGACAGCGATTTTTTGTGTGTCTATAAGTTTTTTAAACGCGCTGATCGCGGTTTTCCCATCGCATTGCCCGTCTTCGAATATCAAGTCTATCATTGTTCCCCCGGATTCAATTTTTTCATTTATTTCTTTGGCGGCTAGTTCCATTACTTTTTTGGCTGGTTCACCATATGTTGCGGCGTCGCCTGTGAGCGGGAGGACTACTCCGATTTTTGCTGTTTTTGTAGTTTTGTTAGTTTGTTGTTCAGTCGCGCTTTGGTGGTTGCTTTGTCTGGCGACGAACAGAAGCATCAGCAAAGCAAGGGCGATTACTCCTAAGGGCAATATTTTTTTCATAAATTACTCCAATTAAGTAAGGGCAATTATGCAATGGAAAATAAGTCCTGTCTATGATTATAGACAGTATTTTGTGCGTATTGCAAAAAAAACTTGAAAATCCGCTATTTTTAGAGGCTCTAGACTAGATGTTTACTGTTTTAAATACCACTTTAAGATTGTCCATAGC
>CAYYEK010000024.1:0-13301 GCA_964470855.1 uncultured Candidatus Saccharibacteria bacterium | reverse complement strand
TCGTACCGGTAGTGATGGCGATGTTGTTAGCACCTACGGAGATGGCGTTGACTATTTCGGCATCTGAAACATCAATTGCTGTGGTGATAACACCACCTGCGGCGACATTGATAAATATACCGTTTGCAATAGTTAGGTTAGTGTCCAAGTTTTCTAAAAGTAGAAGCTGGGTTGGTGACTCTGCAGACGGAAGGTCCAGTCTTGAGATGGCGACAAAGTTGTCGGCGTAAATGTCTATATCCACTATGCTATCAGTGGTATCGTCTGCTAACTCGATGTCAATATCTTTAGCGTCGCTAGTGTTTAATACTCCACCATTGTCGTATGCATCTTGGAGAGTACCGCCACCCCCTCCTGAAACATCTGTGCTGCATCCCCAGGTATCAGCCGCTTCGTTCCATTTTAAAATTTCATTGTTGCTGCAACCTTGAAGTAAGGTTAAGCCGTCGGAGATTTTTTCTAGTCCTGTTGCAGAAGAGGTTGTCGCACTTGCTGCATCCCCGCCTGCAAAAAGCGTGATAGCATCTGCATCGATCATGCCGGTTGCGAGTGTGAGGGTAATGTTTGAGCTCCCTGCTTGAATGGTTCCTGCCACATCTAGATTACCGTTACTAGATATTTTATTCGCAGCTGAGAAGAATTGGATATCACCAGTTTGACCGCCGCCTTGTAGAGTAAGAGTATTACTACCTGTGACATTGATCTGGGGATTGGTGGCCCCGAGCGAAAGGTTGCCAGAGGTTAAAATTGGGATTTGGTTACCACTGGCTGACTGGGCGGCGCTATAACCTGACAAAGTAGAAGCATTGATCGCAAATCCACTTGCTCCTATCCTCTGTCTGGGCGAGAGAGTTTCAAAAGTGAGGTTGTCGGCTGATACTTCAACCTGGAGGAATACGTCAGGATCAGTGTTAAAGTCATAGGTCAAAGCGTCTGGGTATCCATTTGTAGTGTCACCTATATTTACATTAAAAACCCCGTAAGCTACCTGTGAAGTTACAGTACCTGGCGCTCCAGCTGGCCAAAGTTTACTGCCGTTGCCTACAACTGAATCGTCCCAGATGGAAAACTTGAAGTAATAGTTAGTGCCACTACCCCCCAAAAGTGCTCCAGAGGAGTCAGTTAGCCTTCCTTGATAAGAGAAAATAGTTGGCACAGCGGCGTTTGCAATCCGAACATTATCCACAAGCAATAGACCATTTCCTGTCATCGTAAAGACACTTAACCACAGAGCGGTAAGCAGAGATAAGATTTTGTGGAAATATTTAAATTTTAGAATTTGAACCTTCATTTTTTTATGTTTCACGACGGATTTCGGCAAATTTTGTGTTGAGTTGTGAGATTTATTTACGTTCCTCAGGTATGGTCGGTATTTTTATGAGCTTTTTGTATCAGGTATTCATAACCCCTGCTCTTGTTGCACCAGATCAGCACTTGCTGCGTAGATTAATGGCAATTTTAAAGAGAGACCCGCGTCTCTCTTTAAAAGTATGTATGTAATTGGAATTGACGATGTTGGCGACTTTTCTGGTTATAGAGCAGTAGGTCCTGCTTTTTCTTCTTCTTGACTTAAGCATCGTCTGGTTTGGAAAGATCTATCTTTAACTATGTAAAGACATTTTAGCAAAAATAAGCATTATGGTCAAAACATCTCGGCTATCCGTGATATAGCTTACATAGTTTAAAGAAAATACAAACCTACTACTGTAGTGCAATAGGAGGTTTTGTTTAAGCCACAAAGTCGCTCTTTTAGGCAAATAACAATATTTTTGTATACCGGAGGTTATCCTAGCCCTTCAACTGCTTTTGTCTCAGCTATTTCAGAGGCCACAAACTTTTCAATGTTTTCAAGATCAGTCATTATTTGCTCTTCCCGCACTTTTTCTTCTCCAGCCAGTTCTCCAGACAGTCCGGCCTTGTGGATCAGAGACAGTTCTAGTTGCAGATCATTTTTCAGAGCCATAAACCCTTGCCTTATGCTTTCTTCCGACCTAGATAGCTCTTTTGACAGAAGTGCTCTTTGTTTTTTACTTGCACGGATAATAAGGATGAGGTAGACGGCAAGCATGAAGATCAAAAACAGCAGGAGGGTGATGATACCCATGTACACGGCCTGATATGTGATCCGACTTCCCGCAAGCTTAAAAGCCACTGGTCTAACATCTATCCCCTTTTGTCCAGATGGAGGGCTTTGCTCTTGGCCTCGAAAGCTTTGCGCCCAGAGTATGTATTGCCCGGGACTAAGAAAGCTGTTGTGTTTGTAGAACCAATCCCCTCTTTTATCGGATACAGTTTTGAACTCGAAAGTTTGGCCATCTGAAACTTTTTGTAAATGCAGACTTACGGCAGTACCTGGCTCACTAGTTCGGCCACTTATGTAGAAAATCTCTTCGTCATTGATTTTTTCAGATAAACTCGAGATGATAGGAGCAGCCAATGTTTCGCTGCTTGTTTGCACGTCTGCGGCATGACTTGCTTGAGTCGGGAAATTAAGCAGGGAAGCGATTATAAATATAACCAGCAGGGCAAGCTTGCCGTATTTTTCCCGGTATTTTTGTAGCTCCATTAACTGCGTTGCTACATTGTCCGGTAGTTTAGATTCTATAGGAAGTCGTTTGTGCCTTTTGTGCGCCATGATCGCTCCTAGCAACAGGACCAATACTAGCAAGAGGAGTAAGGGTAGTATGGTAGTCCACCGATAGGTGCCAGCTCGACCTAAGAATAGGCCAGTTAAGCTAAAAAATCTGCCAATCCCAGGTACGATTTCCAATCTTTCAGTTACCTCTTGGTAGTTGCCCGCGCGGTCATAGGCCCTGACAATGATACTATAGTTACCGTTTTCCAGTCGTTCCGGTGTATATGGGCTGTTGGTCTGGATGAAGAAAGTATCATTTTGGTTGTCGGCTTGTAAGGAGACGATCTTGATCTCATAGCGGTCAATGCCAGAGCTTTGGTCTGTTGTTAGGAATTCTATGACTGGCTTGTTAGAATCGGTTCGCTTACTTGGATATATATCTATGGGGAACTGGGCTGGGGGCGCGGTGTCTACTTTTATTTCAAAATGCGTTACACCTCCCCATACCCCATTGCGAAAAGACTTGATATGGAAATAGTAAACGCCGTCACCTAGTCGTTTGTAGATGATAGAGTTGTCTTTGCTGTCTACGACGTTGTCGGGTAAGGAAATGGGTTCGTTGTTCACTTCATAGCTATACCCAGTCACTCCCTCTTCTTTTTCCCACGATAAGATAGCTGAGGGGTTGTTGTACCATTTTTCCTGATCTGGGTGGGTCTCTGATTTAACCTTTGGCCCAGCAGGAGGAGGTAAAATTAACTGATAGTTAGCGCCTCGGCTCGAGTTGAGAGCATCGGTTCCCCGACCGTCATTGAGTAGGGCTTTGGAGTTATCTAAAAACCGGATGTTAGTGCTGCCACTAGCTCGCGCCTTAAAGGTTATGGTCGTGATAAGTCCTTTGCCTGTTTTCACGCCACCCGGGATGCCACCAGCTACATCGATGCGTCCAGTTAGATTGTTGAACCTCGGTGGAGTGGTGTAGATATTTATGATAGAGCTACCAGCTGTGGGAGAAACAATCTGGAGTTTATCAGCTGGGAACAAAAGACTTGCTTCTATGGTGTTAATCTCTTGGTTTTCTGTGTCTAGCAAAATGGATACTTGAAAGGTGTCCCCTACTTGGTATTGCCCAGTGGCTGGGTCGATGAACATAGTGGCTGCTTCGGTCTTGGTTGTAGACCACAAGGAAAACAGTACAGTAGCGGCAAGGCCAAGCAAAAAAAGCAAGCTGCGATGTTTGGTGTGTTTTACTTTTGGAAAAACTTTCATGTTAAAGAAGTGAGGGTCTTATGTCTACTCTTTTATTTTACGCCATGCTGCATACAGTATAGCAAGCAATGCAATTCCACCACCAAACCAGACTAGAGAAGTTGTGTTTGATTTTTGTGGTTCGAGTTTCGCGATCCGCGTATTTCCAGCACCGTCGACCGCTTTAACTACTATGTAGCTTTTACGACTTTGATCTTTCAGCGTGTATGTGTTTTCGCTTTTAACCCATGCCTCAGTGGGGTTGTCTGGATTTTTTGTTTCCAATACCTCGTAGTAGTCTATCCCGCTTTCTTTGTCTACGGCGTAGAATAGCGCCACCCACTGTCCTTTGCTGCTCGACTCATCGTAGTATAGTTCTATATTGAACGGTTCCGGAGGGGTGGTGTCGTTAGTTTGCATGGGGTTATCCGAGGGTTTTGATTCAGGTATCTGACTGATACTAAACGGGATGGTTTGGTTAGTAAATGTAACTTCTGTGCCTCTGCCGTCGCTACTCATACCTTTTAAGTTTTCCACTTTGATTTCGGAAGTGCCGATTTTAAGCCCACCAAAAACTATACTAAAAATTTTTACAGACTCACCCTGAACGCCACCTGGTATAGCTCCAGAAAAACTGATTTCACCTGAAGGTGTGGTCTTGGGCTGGTCTATCCACAGTGGCACGGCGGAGCCGGAAAAATCTATGACCTGGGGCTTGAGCAAGTCGGTTGGGTATGAGAGTTTTCCTTGGATAGTGTTGATGCTTTGCGCAGAGGCGTTAATAGTAATATTTATTTTCAAAATGCCATCGCTTCCAATTTGAAGTGGTTGGGCCGCAGCGGCTGGAGTAAGGGTTGCTGTCCACATACTGCCAAGTAGCAAAGCGCCAAACAGAAAGGTTGTGTGTGCAGATTTTTTCATAGCTAACCAGTCCAGTTAAACATTAAGATACTGATGTCATAAATGTTGATGATGTTATCTTTGTTGCAGTCAATTCTGTTTGGTGGATTTCTTTTTTCGTACCAGTATAGAAGTATAGAAAAGTCTACTATGTTGACTTTGCCGTCTTGGTTGTGGTCACCACATTTTTCTGGCGGTGTAAAGATGATATTGTCTTTACCAACTTCGAAGAAAAACCTGAAGCTTGGTTTGCTGATCAGTCCGTCTGCAACAAGAGTGGTGCGAGTCTCGTACTTTCCAAATTCAAGGTTGTTGGTTGGTAGGCTTACTTTATAGTACCCATTGCTGTCGGTTGTGGTGTCTATGGTTTGTCCAGTGGGTAGGAGTTCCATCACAACTTTAGTATTGGGAGCACCGAAGCCGCTTAGTAACAGCGCCTCGCCTTGTTTGATCTTGCTATGTGAACCAGATAGTGTTGGAGGGAGCAGGATGTTTTGAAAGCTCGGATTTTGGTTAGGTGCTACTACAAAGTTTTGCGGATTGGACCTAAGGCCATTGCTGTCGGTAAAGAACAGGACGAAGTTTAAGGTGCTGCTATAGCCACTTGGTACGCTGAGTGCAAACTGACCATTGTCCGAGGCTGTGGTTTTCCCAGCTAGCGAAAGATCCATCAATAGTGTAACTTCGCTTTTTGGTGCGGCAAGACCTTGAAAAATAATTTGCTGGGAAGCTGCTGGTGGGTTGACCGCCCCGCCCCCTCCACCACCGGGCGTAGTCGAGGTTGGTGTGGCCGAGGCCTCGTTAGAGTACGCCAAAGTCACACTGCCTGCCCCCTGTGCTTTAACTATAAAGTAGTAGGTGGTGCCGTTTGTTAAGCCTGATTTGGTAAAGGTCGTGACATTGCCTACATTTTCGTAAGTATAGACCCCGGAGGTGGTTCCTGTACCTACTTGGTAGCCTGTGATACTAACCCCCAAAAAAGTTTGAGGTACGGTCCATGACAAACTGACTTGTCCAGCACCCGCGGTAGCAGTGAGGGTGTTGCTGTTGACTTTATAGTAGTATTGAAAACCACTTAAGAGTTGAAAGTTTGCTGAGGACGACCTGCCTATGCCAGGCTGCCCAACTGACTGTCCTACTCCGAAGCCTGTTGAAGAGCTGCTTTTTTGGCCTTGGTCTAAAACCGGATCTTTTATAGAAAAATTTGCCGAGTCGTAACTGGTTGCCAAGGCAACACCGCGGACCATGCTAGAAAGCCCGAAGCACAATAGAAGCAGGCATGTAATAATTTTATTTTTGTAGGCCATATACATATTATAATCCAACTTGGTGGGCAGCGGGCTGCTGTTAGTGTAAAAGTTGACTTATGGTGGGTTTTGTCGGTATAATTGTCCTTGTTAATTAGATTTTAAGAGAAAGACATTTTTATGAAGCGAACCTATCAGCCCAGCACAAGAAGAAGGGCTAGGGTGCATGGCTTTCGAAAAAAGATGCGAACCAAGGCAGGAAGGAATGTGATAGCGAGCCGTCGGGCAAAAGGTCGGAAAAAGTTGACCCAAGTTTAGTTTGCTTTTCGAATCATATGTTTCCCAAAAAAAATCGCCTCGCCAAGGACGCTGACATAAAACGCGTGCTGGCTGCAGGGCGGTCTTTTTTTGCGCCGCATATCGGTTTGAAGTATTTTCACAAAGCAATTTCCGTGCCCAGGCTTACCTTCGTAGTTTCAACAAAGGTTTCAAAACAGGCGGTGAAACGTAACCGACTGAAAAGGGTTCTGCGAGCAGAGTTGTCAGGAGAGGTAGGTAGGCTTAAACCCGGCGACTACCTGTTTCGTCTGAAACCTGGGAGTGTGGCTGTCCCTGAGTCAGAGCTTCGCAGGGAGTTGCGGACTTTGATTTTGCGGGCGGGTCTGCTAAAGTGACCAAGTATGAAACAGTTAATCTTAGTATTCATTAAAATTTATCAAGCCACACTCTCTCCGGATCATGGTTTTTTTAGGGGCAGGTATCCGTACGGTTACTGCAGATTTTATCCCAGCTGTAGCCAATATATGGCTGAAGCGGTAGACAGGTACGGGGTTGTAAAAGGAGTTGGGTTGGGTGTCGGTAGGGTGTTTCGTTGTCGTCCGGACGCGTCCCCTGCCGTGGACAAACCTTAGTACACATATATATGTTTGGAAATATCTATCATGAATTGATCTATCGTCCGTTACTCAATCTTTTAGTCATGGCTTACAATATCTTGCCATGGCAAGATGTGGGCGTGGCGATCTTACTAGTTACCATACTTATACGGTTGCTTTTGTGGCCCTTGATGCAAAAACAGCTCAAAGGCCAAAAAGCGATGATGGAGCTACAGCCAAAACTAGACGAGATCAAAGAAAAGTTTAAAGACAATCGTGAAGCGCAAGCAACGGAAACCATGAAACTTTATCGAGAGTCAGGGGTAAATCCGCTGGGCTCATGCTTGCCCTTGTTAGTACAGCTGCCGATTTTGATCGCTCTGTATCAGGTGTTGGGCAAGGCCTTGGGTAATAGTTTATCTGGTCTTTATACATTTGTTGCTAATCCGGGGGTCATAAATCCTCACACACTCGGCCTGCTTGATCTTTCCAAACCCAACGCTTACCTAGCGGTGATTTCCGGCTTGTTACAGTTTTGGCAGTCTAGACAGATGATGAAACAACAGACTGGTAAATCCAGCCAAGACCCGACAGCTAAGATGATCCAGACTCAAACCATGTACTTTTTACCAATCATAAGCGTAGCTGTGGCTTGGAGCTTGCCTGCCGGCTTGCCTTTGTACTGGTCTTTCACTACCCTGTTTATGATCGGTCAGCAATATTTTATAATGAAACAACGATCTTAAAGCCAGCATATGACACTTTTTGAAATATCTCCAAGTGAGAAAGAAGTCATCTTAAAGTCTGTACAGGACCTGCTGTCGGCCATGGGTTTTGAAGCGGGACTGGAAGCTGAAGATACTGTTACGCGTGGCCTGGTAGTCAATATCAGTGTAGGTTCTGAATCATTCTTGTTGATCGGTAAGCTTGGTGCAAATTTACATGCGTTAGAAACTTTGGCACTAGCTATGGTGGTTAGGCGTTTGGGTGGAAAATTTATCCGGTTTGGTTTAGATGTGGATGATTATAAGCGTAAACGCGAGTGGTACTTAAAAGAAACTGTGAAGCAGGCGTTGGACAAGGCGAAAACTTCAGGTCGGGCCATAGCTTTAACTCCGATGCCAAGCTACGAACGTCGCCTGGTGCATTCTTTTGTTCAAGAGATAGACCCAAGCGCTGTGTCTACTAGTACAGGCGAAGATCCGCGAAGAAGAGTGATCGTTAAGTATACGTAGCTTTTTATGGCTAGAACTCATACCGAAGAAAGTGTGAAAATTTTAGAGCGCGTCGCTTTGGCTGGTGGGTCGATATCTGTAGACTTGCTCTACGGCGAGTTTGCAGAAACTAAATCCAGAAAAGCGGTGTATGACAACATTTTTCGTCTGGTCCAACAGGGGTTGCTAGCTTACTTTGGCGCGAAGAAGGAGCAAGTCGTTATCACTGAAGATGGCAAGAGTGTGTTACTGACTAGGCGTCCTGAAAAAGACGGGGTTTGGAAAATGGTTATCTTTGACATACCGGAAAAGCAACGCCCAGTGCGGACATTTTTACGGGCTCGGCTTAAGGCTTTAGGTTTTAAAAAGTGGCAGGCAAGCATATGGGTGTCTCCATACAAGTTGGACGAGCGGCTAGAGCTGGAGCTTAAGCAACTCGCAGAAAAGTTTTTTGTCCGGTTGATTAAAACTACGGACATCAATCATACACAAGACCTAAACGCGATGTTTGCGGATTCTGAAAAACAACAATAAAGACCCTCGAACGCTAAAGAGGGTCTTTTTGTTTTGCTGCTTGTTTGAGTAGCTAGGGACTTTTTACATTAAAGTTAACAGGCCTGCTGCTACCTCCCTCCCCTTTTGCTTCTAGGGTATACTGACCCGGACCTGGTGCTTGCCAGAGAAAGGTGTATACATATTGACCGTTATTTTTTACACCAGAAGCACTTCCCACTGTCTGTCCGTCTACATAAAAGTTAACCAGAGTAAGAGGTTTACCGCTTACTGCTTCCAGGCTGATCACAGTGTCGTATTCCCCGCCTGAGACGGGGTTGGTGATGAGCAGTTGTTTTGTAGCAAAGACTACAGGTAAAGACAGGTCAGATGCGCGGCCTAAGCGATCCGTGGCTCGGGCAGCTAAGATGTGTTGACCGTCACTGATGTTTTTGTTGACTTCAAAAATATATGGCGCGGAAGTTTTGCTCATCAAAAGCGAGCCGTCTAGTAGTAAGTCCACTCTGGCTACACCGTCTACAGACTCAGCGTTGACTGAAACAGTAAACGGCAGGGTGGAGATGATGCTGTTGGTGGTTGGGGTTGCGAAGCTAAGTTTCGGCCCTTCTCCGTCAGGCGTCACCGGTGTCGGGTCTATCTGGAAGGGTGGGATGAGGATACCGTTGTCTGCCATCCATTTTTTAACTGGTTCTTCCCATGCTGGGTTGTTGGGCTGCTCGCTTTTGTATACAGTGTAGTACTGAAGGACTGTGTTTTGTAAGGGCGTGTCAATTTGCGCAGGAAGTCCTGTTTGGGTGTCTATTTTTACTCCTATGTGGATGTTGTCGTACTTTTCCGGCACTGAGTAACTGGCGAACACTTCTTCTTTAGTTCCCGGGCTAAGCTCTGTTGGCAACAGCCCGCTAGTTGAGTCAACAGTAATCCTTTTGATCCCTGATGGTACCACGAAGTTTTCCGCAGGGGCATCTTTTAATCCTTCTGTTATAAATTTACGCACAATAGGTGCAGCGATCCGGGAGCCGTCCGCTCCAGCCTTCATAGTTCCCCGGTTGTTGCCTGCCCAGACTCCAACAGCGAGCTGGGGCGCAGCACACATAGTCCAACCATCTCTGAAGTCGTTGGTGGTGCCGGTTTTGCACAAAACTTCCCGACCTTGGTAATAGAGGTTGTTGTTTGTGCCAAAGATGTAGCTTCTGGCATTGTTGTCTTTTAAAACATCGACTAGCAAGTAGTTGGCCTGCTCGTCCACGGCCCTACGGCTTTGGTCTTTAAACTCTTCTAAAACTTCACCATCTCGGTTTTCAATTTTCAAAATGCCAGTTGCCGGGTTGTATACACCGTTGTTGGCTATGGTGGCATAACCGTTGGTGTGATCCAAAAGTTTGACCTCGCAGCCACCTAGCACCAAAGATAGTCCGCAGTCTTGGAGCGGACTTGTTATGCCCATGGCCTTGGCAGTTTCTACAGCATTTTCCACACCAACAAGTGCCAACATTTTTACAGCTGGGATATTTAGACTTCCGGCCAAGGCCTGCCTTGCAGATAGCGGGCCATAGACTTTACCGGAGTAGTTTTTGGGGATATAAGATTTGCCGTTGTAAGTGCCGAAGTTGGTGACCACATCGAATAACATGGTCGCTGGGGCAAGCTTGTGTTTTTCTTTAAATCCAGTTAGGTAGACATAGGGTTTAAAACTACTACCCGGTTGCCGTTCGGTGAGTGCGGCATTCACTGCTGGGTCAAATAGGCAGTCCTTGCCGGATTTACAACCTTCTGGAAAACTTTCACCAAAGTAGTCTTTGCTACCCACCATGGCCAAGACTTGACCGGTTTTAGGATCCATGGCAACCAGTGCTGCGTTTTGTGCGTTGTATTTTTCAGCGTTTACCGCGGCTTGGTCCTGAACTGCTTTTTCTGCGATCTCTTGTAGTCGTTTGTCTAAGGTTGTTGTGACTTTAATGCCGCCTTCTTGCAGGGTGGTTTCCCCGTATTTTTCCGCGAGCTGGTTTTGTATGTACAAAACAAAGTGTGGGGCTTGGAGGCTGTTGGCTACTTGCTTGAACTCTACTTTTTCTTCTTGTGCTGCTTGCTGTTCGGCCTCAGTGATGTAGCCCTGTTCGCGCATGAGCGACAAGATGGTTTTTTGCCGGCTGTCTAACCGCTCGCGGTTTGGCCCAGCAGGGTTGTAAAAAGTAGGTGCTTGGGGTAGCGCTGCTAAGTACGCGCTTTCCGCTAAGCTTAAGTTTTTTGCGGGTTTGCCAAAGTAGGTTTGCGCGGCAGCTTCTATGCCGTAGGCGTTACGGCCGTAAGGGATCTCGTTTAAGTACAATTGCAAGATCTCGTCTTTGGAGTATCTAGCTTCCAGCTCCAGCGACAAGATAAGTTCTTTGATTTTTCTGGTAATCCGTTTGTCTCCGGTCAGCAGTGCGTTTTTTACAAACTGTTGGGTGATAGTGCTACCGCCTTGAGACGCGCTTACGGTGATGATGTCTTTAAATGCAGCGCGCATGATCCCTCTAAACGACACTCCACTGTGCTGGTAGAAATTTTTATCTTCTACAGCAACTGTGGCATTTTTTACATAGGGGCTCATGTTGTCTATGCTGACCAAAGTGCGTTTGGCTTCGCCATGGATTTCGTAGAGTAGTTCTCCGTTGCGGTCCAAAATTTTTGTGGACTCGGCTACTGCTCGTTGCAGCAGGGTGTTTGGGTCCGGCAGAGAGAAACTGTAATAGATGAACAAAAGCGCCACTCCGGTTGTGATGGTCGCTGCCAGCCGAAACAGCCAGGATAGGACCGCGCCTTTTTTGGGCAGTAAAGCTTTGATCCCCCGGCGCAGTTTTCTGGGGGTTCGTTGTTTTAGGTCTTCAAAAGTGTATATCTTCATGGAGGTATTATAGCTAAAAACTTCAAGGTCTGGGAATGCAAAAAAAGCTAACCCTTGCTATACTCTATCTATAAAGAAACGAGTAAAGAAGCTAAAAGTTACGAGGTTTCTCCACATTTTCCAAAAATACTTATGAACAAACAACAAAAAATTGACGAACTTTTAACTCGTGGGGTGGCAGAAGTTGTAGACAAGGAGGTGCTAGCAAGCCGACTAAAGTCAGGTCGGAAGCTGCGGATCAAGCTGGGTATAGACCCCACCAGCCCCAACATTCACATCGGCCGGGCAGTGGTGTTGTGGAAACTGCGCGCTTTTCAGGAGCTGGGTCACCAAGTAGTGTTTATCTGCGGGGACTTTACCGGGCTGATTGGCGATACCTCCGACAAAGAAGCAGAGCGTCCCATGCTTTCTGAAGAACAAGTGAAGCATAACCTCAAGTCGTATTTCAAACAGGCGGGCAAGATCATAGATGCTGACCGGGCAGAGATGCACTACAATTCCAAGTGGTTGAAAAAACTTGGCTTTTTAGAAATCGGCCGACTGGCAGATGTGTTCTCGCTACACGAGTTTGCTGCTCGCGAGCTTATAAAAAAGCGGCTTGATGCAGGTAAAAGAGTGAGCTTGAGGGAATTGTTGTATCCTTTGATGCAGGGTTATGATTCAGTGGCCGTGCGTTCAGATGTAGAGCTGGGTGGTACAGACCAGCGCTTTAACCTGCTGGCTGGACGAAGCATCCAACCGCTGTATAACCAAACGCCTCAAGATATCATGACTTTAGATTTGCTCGAAGGCTTAGACGGCAGGAAGATGTCTTCTTCTTGGGGTAATGTGATCAATGTCACGGATGAGCCAAAAGACATGTTCGGCAAAGTTATGTCTATGCAGGATGGGCTTATAGAAAAGTATTTTTTACTTGCCACTCAAGTGCCGTTAAGTGAAGTGCGAAAATTTTTACAAGAGCAAACCCACCCGCGAGAACAAAAGTTGCGACTGGCCCTAGAGATAACTAGTTTGTATCATGGCAGTACCGCAGCGGCCTTGGCGAAAGAAGCGTTCGTGGCTCAGTTTACCAACAAAGAGTTGCCAAGTGAGGTGCCTGAAATTGTAGTCGCAGCAGGTGTCTACTCTATAGTAGATTTGTTGGTGAGTTCCGGACTTGCGCCTTCCAAGTCTGAGGCGCGCAGGCTTTTAGACCAAGGTGGAGTGAAGGTAAACCAAGAGGTAGTAAAACAAGAGCAGAAAATTGATCACCGGAAAAACAGCCGTTTACTGCTGCAGGTCGGAAAGCGAAAGTTTGTGAGGTTAGTCTGACGGCGAATTAAGCTAGATATGATAGATGGGCACCATCACCTAAGTGATGGTGCCCATCAAGGTACAGCAAGACAATACAAAAGCCCTCCAAAGTATGGAGGGCTTTTGTATTGGTGCTAGTTAGGCAGCAATATCTTCTACTTCGGTTTCTTCGGTAGCGGCTGGTGTGGCAGATGTTGGATCTGCTGGGGCGTCAGTAGGGGCCCCGACAAAATCTTCGCCTTCCGGCATCGTAGCTATGGTATCATTAGCGGCATCATCAGTCGTGACATCTCCACCAGCTGTTGTCATATCTTCATTTTCCATGTAAAACATGATCGTATCCTCTTTCTTTTTTAAAACTTTCTAATGTTTTAAAAAGGAAATTAATGATTATTTTTAGGCAAAATTAAACTTACCTTAGAGCAAGTATAACAGAAAAAGAAATTTTGTAAAGCAGTAAAACTCTGCTTGCCTAGACTGGGGTGTTGATTGAGACTTTATGTGTTGCGGGTTGCGGCAGCACAAAATGCGATGGCTAGTGCGTCAGCT
>CAYYEK010000023.1:0-13790 GCA_964470855.1 uncultured Candidatus Saccharibacteria bacterium | reverse complement strand
CTATTTTAGTAGGGAAGAAGCTGGGGAGGGTCCTATCTTAAGGGAGGAAGGGGATTAGTGACAATTATAACTTAGAACGAGAGAGTGGGGGGTGTAGTCTCCTATCTCAATAGGGGAAGATGAGAGGGCAGCCCCTAGAAAAAACTCCAATGGAACACTCGATTCGGGATATATAAGCAGCTAGGTATTTTGTTATAGGATCTGACATGAGGTATAATGAGTGTGTTGAGCTAGCATTAATATTTTACTAATTTTATGGAAAACAGTGGAGACAAAGATCCAAAAACTCAGGTTTTTGGAGTGTTGACGGCCTTTTTGGCTCTTATGTGCATCTTGACGGTTGTTGGTATAGCAACGCTTGGCCAGATGTTCTTTAAAGCCTGGGGCGGGGTAGAAGCAGAGAAGACATTGCCGGTCACAGCAGAAGGAAAAGCAAAAGCGGTTCCTGATATCGCGACTATAAGTCTGGGAGTTATTTCCAGGGGCGACACCGCTAAAAAAGCTCAAGACCAGGCAGTACAGGCAATCAATAAGATAACAGCGTTTGTAAAACAAAACGGGGTGAGTGATCAGGATATAACCACAAGTGGCAGTAACTTAAATCCTGTTTATAACTGGCAGGATGGGAAAAATGAGATCAATGGTTATGAGTCCAATCAGACCATTACCGTGAAAGTCAGGTCAGTCAATACCCCAGAAGGTAAAGAAAAAGCTTCAATGATAATTGCCGGGGCCGTAGACAACGGAGCAACAAGTGTGTATGGTTCCAGTTTTACCATAGACGATCCGGACAGCTACAGACAGACGGCCAGATTGGAAGCTATAGCTAAAGCCAAAGAAAAGGCAAAAGAGTTAGCAGACGCTGCAGGAATAAAACTTGGCAAAGTTTTAAGCGTAAGCGAAAGTGATGGTTACTATCCAGTACCTATGTATGCCGACAAGGCAGTTGCTATGGAAGGTATAGGTGGGGGAGCAGGACCCAGCATAGAACCAGGCGAGCAAGATGTGATCCAGCGAGTAACGATAGTATTTGAGATAAAATAGAAGCAAACAGAAAGCAGTCAATAGTCGTTTGTCTTTAGCCAAAACTGACGAGAGGTGGAAAGTAGTAGCAGTGGTAATAGTTGTAAAAGTAGTACACAGAACATTTAACAATTGACATTTAACATTTGACAGAGGATATAAATGGAAACTCTAAATACTAATTTCTAATTTCGAAACAAATCTATAACTCAATTTTTTTAAAAAGTTTAAAGTTTTTGGTTGAAGTTATTACTTTTGACTTATGAATTATGAGTTTTTCCGCCACCCGCCTCGGTGAAGCTTTTGCGAGACGGGAAGGCGGACCTGCCTGTGGCGGAGGACAATTAACTTCTGTAATGGGCACCATTCAAGTCTTATAATGGTGCCCATTTGGGATCAAAAAGCAACATTCGCTGTTCCTCACTTCACTTCCTCCCCTAAGGTAGTGTTATTATCTCCACTTCCTCCCCTAGGGTAGGGGAGGTTAGGTGGGGTACGAAGACTTTTGCCAACTCCCCCTACCCCTCTTTTGAAAAGAGGGGGATAAAGACAGGATACCTCCCCTAACCCCTCCTATTTTAGGAGGGGAAGAATGCAAAGTCTCCTATCTTAGGAGGGAAGAAGCTGGGGAGGCTCCCTTCTTAGGAGTGAAAAAAATTTATTAAAGACTGGAAAAAGATACCCCTAATCTCAGAAAGAAAAGAGTGGGTACAAGCATTATTCAAATTTGAGTAATATCATAAAACAACTCCGGACTCAAAAGGCCCGGAGTTGTTTTGCTTTTACAGGACTCGTAAGCCGAATTCTGTTTTAAATCCACCGACGCACAAGGCTGTGGCGGATCGCTCAGCATATAATTAAATCTGTTGAGCAAGCTATCATCTATCTGCGACAAACATTGCTGCTTGCCTGAAGTCGCAGGAGCATTTTAAGCCCCATTGACTATGCTGCCTACCAAATTTGGCATTGCACTCAAGTAAGGATTTAGCCGTTTCACTTCCCATATTGCTATGAGAATTAGCCCTTCGATAAACTCAGGGCTCCTTGTCCTTTCGGACTTGGCGTCACTGTTCGCACCTCTCAGGTTACCCTGGACGGGCGTTACCTCCGGTGCACTTGCGTGGCTGGAGCTCCGTACCCAGAAGGGCGTCGGAGCCGCTACTATTCCCAAATCTTTGCAAGCAAAGACTTGGGGGAGTGTTCGGACTTTCCTCCCCGTAAGATAAACTAGGGGCGATAGCTCGGTCCTGTAAAAGCATACAAATTGTACAATATTCACCGCCTAGAGTCAAGTAGTCAGCTATAATTGCTGGTGGTATAATTAAAAAGCAAATAATCCATCTATAAACAATCCCTGTTTTCAAGGGCTTGCTTTCAACTTTCAGTAATTATCTGTCAGATGAAAAAAGGGGAATTATACCTCAACTTAGCGTCAGTGCCGGTAGATATCGCTATGCTGCTTCTAGCTGCGTATCTGGCGTTTGAAAGCCGATTTTATTTTACTGAACTTGTAGGGCCAGTTAGGTACGAATTAAAACTGTTGGAATTTCTAGCTACCTCCGCTGCCCTGATCCCTATCCTACTTGCCCTGTTCGCTTTTTTTGGCTTATACAATCTTACCGGGGCTAGAAAACTAGGCTCACAGATAGCAAAGCTTGCTGCTGCCATAACCCTGGGGTTGTTTTTGGTAATAGTACTTTTCTTCTTTAACCAACAACTGTTTCCATCTAGGTTTATAGTGTTAGCTTCTTGGGCTTGGGCTATAGCAACAGTATCCCTGGGCAGGTTGGTTTTAGAACTTTTAGAGCAGTGGATGTTTCGCTCCGGCAAAGGCTTGCACCAAGTAGTTATCATAAACGGGCACCATAGCACCTCACAGGCCATAAGCAAAAGCTTGGGAAATCCTAAGTGGGGTATAAATGTATTAAAAGAACTGGACTACAACGAAAAAACACTAGAACAGCTGGAAGGCATCTACGGTTCTGGAAGGTTAGATGAAATCATCCAAGCAAACCCTGAACTCGGAGATGAGCAAAATATGAGGTTGCTAGAATTCGCTCGCAGCAAAGGTTTGCGATTCAGCTTTGTGCCGAACTTTTTTGATGTTCAAAGCAACACTCGCGAATTCATAGAATTTGACGGAGTGCCTTTGATATCCATAAAAAACACACCCCTAGAAGGATGGGGACAGGTGGTTAAAAGAGTTATTGACGTGTCGCTGAGCATGGCAGCTATGCTGATATTGGCCCCAGTTTATCTTATTATATATATAGCAGTTAAGGTGGGTAGTCCGGGTCCGGCTATCTACCCCCAAATTCGTGGCGGCAGAAAGAAAGACTTCTGGTTTTACAAGTTTCGCAGCATGTATACTCACTTAAGTGACGGACTTGGCGGCGAGGAAGCAGACAAGATGCGTGCTGAACTCTGGAAGAAAAATGACCGCGGTGGTGCGGACAGCCCATTTTTAAAGATCAAAAATGATCCTAGGATTACTCCGGTCGGAAAAATTATCCGTAAAACTAAACTGGACGAAATCCCTCAATTCTGGAATGTGCTGAAAGGCGATATGAGCCTGGTCGGCCCAAGAGCTCATATGCTTGCGGAGGTTGAAAGGTACAGAAACAGATACCGAAGAATGTTTAGCATAAAACCAGGTATATTTGGCGTATCTCAGATAGCACAAATGTCATGGCCGGACTTACCGTTTGAAGAAGAAATTAGGCTCAATACCTATTACATAGAAAATTGGTCGCTTTGGCTTGACATTAAAATCCTTTTCCAAAGCGCGTACCTTTTATTCTTCGCCCACAAACCAAAAGATGATTACTAAAACACTAAGCGCTTACAGTGAACATTTGACAATTGACTTTTAACCTTTAACAGTAGGCAGTAAACAGCTTATAATTCTTGATCTTTTCCCCTTTTGGGGGACCCGCCCGTGGCGAGGATCGTTAATCCTTGACCAGAAAGTAGTAACGGTGGTAAAAGTAGCTAGCCCGGCCGTAGCTTTAAGTTAGACTTCCAAATATCCTTAAAAATGTGTCTTACTTGGCCAAACGCGTAAGCTCTAATTAAGCTAAAGGTTAAATTTCACATGTCAAATGTTTGCTTGGCGCATGATTCTTTTACTCAACTCGGGGGAGCGGAACGAGTGTTTTTGGAAATGTGTAAATTGTACCCTGAAGCCCCGATTTATACCTTGGTAGTAGATAGAAAAATCGCAGCGCAACTACCGGAAAATGTGCAAAAACGCCTGCATACTTCAATTTTACAAAGTATATACAATGTCTACCCCAATTTTCAGCACCTTTTGCCACTTATCCCCCTAGCTTTACGCTTTTTGTGGCTACCCCAGTGTGAGATCTTGCTAAGCTCAAGTTCTGCATTTGTCAAAGGTTTGAAAAAACCAAAAAATTGTATACACATAAACTATTGCCACACACCTACTAGATTTTTGTGGACTGACAAAGAATACGCAGAACAAGAAACTCCAAAGATTCTGCTACCCTTCCTCAAACTTTTTTTTGTCTGGATGAAGCATTGGGACCTGCGTGCTGCGAGTAGGATAGACGTTTTCGTCGCCAATTCTAAAGAAGTACAAAGGCGCATAAAAAAATATTATAAACGAGATAGCGAGCTGGTCTATCCTTTTATAGACGTAGAATTTTGGAAAAACGAAGGCAACATAGAAAAAAAAGATTATTTTTTGATAGCAGGCCGTCTGCACGCGCACAAGGATAATGACTTAGTGGTCCGCGCTTGTCGGGAGCTGGAAATACCTTTACACGTGGTTGGAACCGGACGAGACGAAGAACGACTAAGGAAACTTGCAGGCCCTAAAACTATATTTTTAGGCAGAGTATCTGACGAGCAGTTAAGAACAGAGTATAGTCAAGCCAAAGCCTTTGTATATCCACAGCTTGAAGATTTCGGTATCATGCCTTTAGAAGCAGTAGCTTCCGGCACACCGGTTATAGCCGCAAATGTTGGCGGGGCTTTGGAAACGGTAATGCTCGGAAAAACAGGGGAGTTTTATGAATTTAAAAACTACGAAGATTTAAAGCGTGTGTTGCAAACATTTGACCCAGCAAGGTATATGTCAAAAGACCTACTAGCCCAAGCGGAGATGTTTGATGTAAAGTATTTTCAACGAGCTTTGTTAGCGCAAGTAGAGTCAAAGCAAAACACTCAAGCAAAACTACAATGATCATAGCTATAGATTTACGAAGCATCCAAAAAGGGAATTTCAGTGGAGTGGAAAACTATACGCTCTCCTGCGTTGAACCTTTGATTCGCGAAGACCGGCAAAATCGTTATTTGCTATTTTACAACGGCGCTAAGGTTGAGCCAAGACCTGAACTGCGCTTTTTGAACGCGAACAATGTAGTAAGAAGAGTGCCCAACAAGCTCTTGGCTTTAAGCATACGACTTTTCAATAAGCCAGATTTTGCTAATTTCCTAGGAGACTTCGACACATTATTTCTACCCAACATCAACCACATAGCTTTAAACCCGACAAAAAAATTGGTAGTAACCGTTCATGACCTGTCACCTTTACGGATGCCGGAAAATTTTGACCTCAAACGCAAACTGTGGCACTGGTCTGTGGGGTTTAAGAAAACCTTGCAGCGGGCCAATAGGATAATTGCAGTTTCTAACTTTACTAAGTCGGATCTAGTGAATTTACTCGGGTTACCTCCAGAAAAAATCTCGGTTGTATACCAAGGAGTGGACCATCAAAAATTTAAACCTGAACTAGATGTGATTCGTATGCGTGAGGTACGCAATCGGTACGGCTTACCCGGCGAATTTATATTGTTTTTAGCTACTTTAGAACCGAGAAAAAACCTGCTCAGGCTTTTGGAGGCGTGGGAAAATATGCGCCTAGATATCCCACTAGTCATAGCAGGCAAGCCGGGCTGGAAATATACGAAAATTTTCGAAGCAGCAAAACAAAGTCATAAAAAAAATCGCCTGCAGTTTTTGGGTTTTGTAGTGGAGCAAGACAAGCCCTATCTCATGAAGTTGGCCAGAGTGTTCACATTTCCATCACTTTATGAAGGCTTTGGACTACCCATTTTAGAAAGTATGGCAGTAGGAACCCCCGTAGTTACAAGCAGCAGTACCAGTCTTCCAGAAGTAGCAGGAGACGCCGGGCTTTTAGTCAATCCATACAATACAGATGAACTGACCTTTGCCCTAGAGCAAGCAGTGGAAGATGAAAATTTAAGAAAAATAATGATAGAAAAGGGCTTATCACAAGCGCAGCAATTTTCTTGGTCCAAAACAGCCGAAGAAACCTTAAAAATCTTGACGGGGTAGATGCACAAACCCTACCCTAGAGAAAAAGGGTGGGAGTGTTGAAAAAGATTGCAAATTTTAGATTGTGGATTACAGATTGATCTAGACAATGACATACGAGCTTTTGCAGTTGAATGGTACGCCAATTTTGCTTAGATGACTGTTGCTATAGCGGGCATTTAGTGGTATAGTGAGGTTATGGATATGAAGAAGTTACAATTTCAGATAGCAGTTTGGCAAGAGGGCAAGCATTTTGTAGCTCAGTGTTTGAACGTGGATGTTTCCAGTTTTGGCAGTACAAGAGAAGAGGCGTTGTCAAACCTGAAGGAGGCACTAGTGCTATATTTCGAAGGCTCAAAAGAGGTGCCTATAAGTATAATCGAGGAAGCAGAAGTAGTTCCGATGGCACTTACTTATGCCTAAACTCTATTCATCTGAGACCATTTTCAAAGTCCTTCTACGGTTGGGCTTTGTTTTTATTTCGCAAAAGGGAAGTCACGTAAAATTAAAAAAAGAAAACTTGACGGTAATTTTACCAGCGGACAGAAAGGAAATACCATTAGGCACACTCCGTTCCATTTTAAGACAGGCAAATCTAGATCTGCAGGAATTCAAAAAACATATTTAACTGCATAGTATTTAAACGGGGGCAACCTCTCTCCTTGGCTACCTTATTTAGGTTACTTACATATTTCTTCCCCTTGGTATCCTAAAAGCTAAAACCTAAAAGCTATCCTGCTATCTCGCTATCTTACCTCTTTACTTTTTACTCCTTACTCTTTACTATTTTATCTATGAACATAGGATTTGATTTTCGCATGGGGGGAGCCAAGCATGGAGGGATAGGTAGATACGCAGAAGAGTTGCTATTTGCCATGCTTGCTCAAGACAAAACTGACACATTTTTCATCTTTTTTAACGACTCTCTTGAAGGGTCCATAAAAGAAAAACTTAGCATTATCCATAACGCAAAACTGGTCTACGTAAAAGCTAGGCACTATAGCTTGCTGGAGCAGATAGAACTGCCTTGGGTTTTAAAAAATTTACCAGTGGACATAGTATTTTATCCTAACTTCAACCATCCGGTTTTTTCCAGTAAAAAATTTGTAGTGACCATACACGATATGGTTCACCATCGGATATCTGGACATAAACTTAAAACAAAATTGTACTTTTACGGATATAAATACATCATGCGACACGCGTGTACAGCAGCAGAAAAGATCATCACCCCATCCCACGCATCTAAAGCAGAAGTGGAAGCCATTTTTCCAAAAAGCCAAGACCATGTAGAGGTGATATACGAAGGCATAAGTTTGAAACCGGTAAGCTCGCAGACCGTCACTAAAGTAAAAGAAAATTTTCTTTTAGATAAGCCATACTTCTTGTTTGTAGGCACTCTTGAACGAAAGAAGAATATCCTCGGACTAGCGAAAGGGTTCTCCAGACTTTTGGAGAAACACAAACTGGATGTGGATTTCGTATTTGCAGGAAAAGTCGATAAGCATTATCCTGATATAAAGCACCAAGTTTTAGAACTTCCTAGCAACAAACATTTTATATTTACAGGTTTTATAAGTGACGAGGAGCTGGCCGCGCTCTACCAAGGCGCTCACCTGTATGCTTCCGCTTCTGACAACGAGGGTTTTGGCTTGCCTGGAGTAGAAGCCATGCAGTTCGGCCTACCGCTGGTGGTCAGTAATTCACCGGTCTACAATGAAATTTACGACGACGCTGCGGTGTATTTTGACCAGCACAATCCTGAAGACATAGCAGAGAAGCTTTACTTGCTAGCAACTGATAAAAAGTATTATGACTTAAAATCTAAAGCCGCCGCGGAACGCTCCCAGTACTTCTCTTGGGAAAAAACCGCACTTGAAACCCTAGCTGTTTTGCGCTCATCCGCAGGGCTACCAGGGGTTATCGCAAACGAAAGTAGTGAGCTGGAATTTGAAAATCAAACTTCCTAAATGCCGAAAGCAAAACAAAAATACATCCTTGTGGGCGGTGGTACAGGCGGATCTGTCGCACCGCTTTTAGCTATAGGACAATCCTTGTCCGATAAAACTGATGACCTTGAACCGTGCTTTGTGGGGTCAGGGGATTTGGAACAGCGCATGGCCAAACAAGCCGGGATGAAGTTTTACCGGATCTCTTCGGGAAAATACAAACGGTACTTTGCACTGAGCAACTTAGCAACTCCGTTTTTGGTATTTGTTGGATTTTTGCAAAGTTATTTTCTACTCAAGACTTTACGACCAGCATTCGTTTTTGGCACAGGCAGTTTCGTTCAAGTACCGGTCATGTGGGCAGCCTGGATACTAGGGATACCGGTATTTATCCATCAACAAGACTATATCCCAAGCCTAGCTAACAAGCTTTGCGCTCTAATTGCAAAAAAAATAACTGTTACTTTTCCAAAATCCCGGCTTGATTTCGGTGAATCCTGGACGCTGCAGCATGGTAGCGCGGGAGATCGCATCTTTGTTACCGGCAATCCTGTCAGAAGGCTGTCAAAACATACCAAGCTTGGCAGCATAAAAAAACTTAAGCTAGATGAAAAGTATCCTACACTCCTGGTGATGGGAGGTGGCACTGGCGCTTTTGCAATCAACCAGCTAGTGGAAAAGAGTCTTCCGGAGTTGCTGAAAATCTGCAATGTCATCCACTTGACCGGTAAAGATAAAAATTTTTCCTACAAAGCAGCCAGGTACTTTCAAGCGGACTTTTACGATGACATGGGTTTGCTGTACAGCGCGGCTGACCTCGTGGTCTGTAGGGCAGGATTGGGTACCCTAAGCGAATTAGCGGTTATGCAAAAACCAGCCGTGGTTGTCCCTATCCCTAAAACTCACCAAGAATACAACGCCTTATACTTGTCCAGCCACGAAGGAGCGCTCTACCTAGACCAGGATCTCTTGACTCCGCTTAACTTTGCTCACATGATCAGAGGAGTGTTTTTTGAGCATAAAAATATGGGCCAAATGGCACAAAACCTTGCTAAAATTCTACCTTCTAATGCCGATCTTGCTATATCTAAAGTGATATTGCATAATATATAGCGTAAGTTTTTAATAATGGTTTAGCCCCAATCCGTGACCCTGATCTGCTAGTTAGGGGACCGATGATACCAAAATGGGCACCATTTTTATATTTCTGAGTGGTGCCTATTACAGAAGTGCCATGCAAGCAAATGTGAAAAATAAGATCGGCTTAGCTATGTCCGGATCTGGGGCCAGATCTATTTTTTATCTTGGCTTTATGGAAGTGCTAAAGGAGCGTGGGATTCCCATTTATGCTGTTGCAGCCCAGTCCGGCGCAAGCATAGTAGCTACTGCTTATGCAACAGATACTCTTCCAGAATTGCGAGCCGAACTTTTGGGGCTGAATTGGCAAAAGGCAAAGAAATATTTTAGCTGGTCAAAAAACGGACTAGGATTACTTTCGTTGCAACCAGCAGAGGAACGTTTGCGAAATATATACACCAAAGGCTTAGAGTTCAGTCAGCTACCCATCAAACTATGCTTTCCAGCGACTGAACTACAAAGTGGGGAGCTGGTAACCATGGCCTCCGGAGACATAGCTAAGGCTATAGTCACAACCTGCAGTGTCCCCGGGCTTTTTGATCCGATTCTTTGGGGCAATAAATACCTCATGGATGGCGGGATCTTGTCTACTATCCCTAGTCGTTTTGTCAAAGATTTTGGCGTTGATAAAGTTATCTCCGTATCTATCCGAGCAACGAACCATGTTTTTACACCAAGACAGCTGTACTGGAAAGCTAAGTACAACACCCTTGCTTCTTTGATAAAAAAAGTGCGACCAACAAAGCTCATGGCTCTAGCAGGAGGACTGAAGTACCTGAGCAACAATTTTGAAGACCGAGAGCAACAGGAGGAGGCTATGAGCTACTCTAAACTGCTTTCAAAAACCATGGATCTGGCCCTCAACGCAAGTAAACAGCCAAGCTTAGAAAGAGAAAAAGGGCTCTGCGACTTGGTTATAACCGAAGGAGAAGGGAATTTCGGAGATAGTTTTTCCATAAAAAAAGGACAAGCTCTGTACGAGCTAGGTAGAACTACGGCAGAAAAGCACATTGATCAAATCCTAAAATTAGCCTATGGATAACTTAAACTTAGAAAACGCAAAAACTCTCTATTTTGTCGGGATAGGAGGCATAGCCATGTCAGCCACGGCAGCGCTTGCAAAAAAGGCCGGATTTGAAGTGTTGGGAAGCGACCAAGGCATATACGAACCGTCTTTGTCAGTGCTGAAAAATGAACAGATCAAGTTTTTTCCTTCCTACGATGCTGCAAATATATCAAACGCAAATGCAGACATCTATATCTTATCCTCTGGGGAAGACGAAACCAATCCAGAAGTGGCCTGGCTTCTTGAACACGGGATACGATTCTGGTCTTTTCCGGAATTTTTGGCAAAGCTGACAGAATCATCTATCCGCATTGTAGTGGGCGGAACACACGGCAAATCAACCACTAGCGCGTGGCTTGGACACATTTTGAAAAATGTTGACGACTCATCGTTTATGGTTGGAGCGGTATTACCTCAATACCAGGCCAATTTTTATCAAGGCACTGGACACTATTTTGTATTTGAAGGAGACGAGTATAAATCCTTGTTTGACGACCCTACCCCAAAGATGAAGTACTACAACGCAGACCTTTTGCTCTTAAATAACTTAGAGTTGGATCATCCGGACTTGTATAGCTCTCTTGAGGAGATAAAAAATGAATTTACTGACTGTGTACAAAACTTACCAGACGACGGGTTAGTAGTGTTTAACGCAGACGACGCGAATCTTAACCACCTTGTTTACAGTTCTGGAGTTAGGTCATTTTCTTTTGGCGCAGACGGAACCGGCGATGTTCGGCTCCTAAGTCTAGAAGCACAAGAAGGCATGAGCCTGCTTACAGTGGAAAACCGCCTTGATCCGCAAAACATAAAAAAAGAAACCTACGCTATAAAACTGTTTGGACACCACAACCTTTATAACGCGCTGGCGGTCATAACAAGCCTACGAGTGCTTGGTTTTCAACCAGAGCAGATTGCACCACACCTGACTTCGTTTTCTGGCTTGAAACGCAGATTTGAAAAAGTGCTAGATACACCAGAATTTCTGATCGTCGACGACTATGCTCATCACCCAACTGCTGTACGGGAAACGCTAGAAGCAGCTAAAGCCGCTTACCCGAAACGTCGCTTGTGGGCCGTATTTGAGCCTCATACATATTCCCGCACTGAAACCTTGCTTGACCAGCTGGCAGAAAGCTTTAACGCGGCAAGCCTAGTACTACTAGCACCTATCTATTCAGCCAGAGAAAAAGGGCAGGCTCATAGGGTAACTGACAAAGAGGTGCTAGAAAAAGTCCAAGCCAACAACCCAAACACAAGATCTGTAGAAAATAAAAGTCAGGCGTTATCTTTATTATCGTCTGAATTACAGGCAGGGGATATGGTGGTTATAATGTCAGTTGGCAGTTTCAATACTCTAGCATACGAACTTAAAGATAAACTCACTAAAAAAATTTAAAATCCTTACGAAAATATTTTCTAGCCCCTGTCCGTCATCTTGTTCCTGCCCTTCTTTGACTGGCAAATCAGGATCCACCTCCTTCTGTCATTCTAAATTTAATTCAGAATCCAGTATCTCAAAGTTCTAGATTCTAAACTTTCGCCCGCTGGGCAACGAGGCAGGCAGGAATGACAGTGAGGGGTAGAAGTTAAAAAATGAAAAATAGTATCTCTCAGTTAGGTTCTAGAGTGGGCTAACTTCATATATGCAAATACAAGCCAATGTTTTACTTGCTCCACACACTTCGCTTTATGTCGGGGGCAAGGCGAAGTATTTTTCCCTTTGTAAAAATACAAGTGACATAAAACAAGCTCTAGCTTTTGCCAATACCAGGGGCTTAAAAGTTCATGTCTTAGGCAGCGGATGCAACACAGTTTTTTCCGATTCAGGTTTTGACGGGTTAGTGATAAAAATAGCAATCAAAGGGGTAAACAAGATAAAAGAAACAAATCAACACGTTTTTTATGAAGTAGGAGCAGGTGAAAACTGGGACCGATTTGTAAAATTAAGTGTGAAAAATGGGTTATATGGCATAGAAAACATGTCTTACGTTCCCGGTACAGTCGGGGCTGCCGCAGTACAAAATGTCGGCTGTTACGGCCAGGAAGCTTCGGAAACTATAGTATCTGTAAGGCTTTATGAGATCTCCACGGGTAAAGTTTTGACAAAAAAAACAAGCGAATTAGGCTTTGGCTATAGGCAAAGCGTTTTCAATCGGAAGGATAGAGGGAAGTATATAATACTATCCTCCACTTTTAGGCTGGCTAAAAAAGGAAAAATCAACTTAACCTACGGGGATGTAGCAAAGTATTTTCAAAAGCATCCAACCTTCAAACCAAACCTGTCCAATGTGCGCAAAGCCATCATCCGGATACGAAACAGCAAGTATCCATACCCCAAAAGTCCCACCACTGGAACTGTAGGCTCGTTTTTCAAAGCTAAGCCTGTATCTGGGACTACCTTTTACAAGATCATCCGAACTCTTCGAAAAAAAGGGTTTGAAAGCAAAGCAGCTTATATAGAAAACTTAAGAGACAGTTTTAAGGTCAAACAGGGATATAAGGTCCCATACGGACTACTTATAGATTCGCTTGGTTTCAAGGGAACAAAGATTGGTGGGGCCATGGTCCTAACCACTCATGCAGATATATTGAACAATTGGAATGGCAAAGCTAAAGCTCGAGATTTTACTATACTTGCGACCAAAATTATGCAGACTATGAAGCAAACCTATGGGGTGGAGCTGGTGATAGAACCCGAGTTGGTAGGTAAGTTTTAGTTTGCTATAATTCACTTGGAGAAGGGGAATTAACCACAAATTTTTATGGATATCAACATCAAAGCAAGCAAGACCACGATCACTCCTGCCATAGAAGCAGATGTAAGGAAAAAAATGGAAGTGTTGGCTGATTTTATCCGAGAAGAGGACAGGGTGAGTGTGGAAGTGGAAGCCAGGGCAAGCAAAAACAATGACCAAGAATTCAGGGCGGAAGTTGCCATACAACCAAGTGGCCACTTTGCCGAAGCCAGTGGTTCTGATCTATACGAGGCTATAGATTTGGTTATCCCCAAAATCCGACAGCAATTGGTTAAAGAGAAGGACAAGAGAGTGTCGCTGCGCCGCAAACTAGGTTCTATACGCTGGAAGTTTTGGAAGAAATAAAATTGATGATAGCAAACAATTGACCATTTCCGCCAAAGGCGGACCCGCCTTTGGCGGTGACCATTGACATTTGACATTTAACCTTTAACAGAAAGTGGTAATAGTAGTAAAAGTAGTATAGTTGTAAAGTAGTATACACAGAACATTTTCCGCCATAGGCGGACCCGCCTATGGCGGGGACCATTGACATTTGACATTTAACAGTTGACA
>CAYYEK010000022.1:0-13863 GCA_964470855.1 uncultured Candidatus Saccharibacteria bacterium | reverse complement strand
CCATCTCCCTAAAGTTCATCCCGGCTAACCCCCCTGCCCCCCTTTCGACATTCTTACATTCTGCAGAATATGAGAATGTCAAGACAAGGAAGTTTCCCCAAGTGGAAAAAATGTTTATACAGAACCGACGCGGTATAAATCTAGCGGTTTTGGTAGAACTTGCCGCAAACCCATCCCCAGTGGCATTTGTTATGCATGGTTTAGGCGGTTACAAAGAGCAGCCGTGTGTGGCCACGATAGCAGAAGGCTATAAAGCCTGTGGTTATACTGTAGTAAGATTTGACACTGCCGATACAGCAGGCGAAAGCGGTGGTCGGTACGAGAACGCCACATTTACCGGTTATCTCGAGGACTTGCAAGATGTAGTGACTTGGACCAAACTGCAGCCTTGGTATAAAGAGCCATTCGCTATGGCAGGTCACAGCTTGGGAGGGATATGCGTCGCTCTTTTTGCCGCCTTAAATCCACACCAAGTAAGGTCTCTTATCTTGTATGCGCCCGTGGTCTCTGGCAATTTAACTATAGAAGCGCATAAAAAATACCGTCCGGACACTTTTAAAATCTGGGAAGAAACTGGGTGGCAAGAAACTCATGACAAGTCGCGACCGGGTTTAGTCTTGCGCTTGCCCTGGTCTCATGTAGCTGACCGGGCGCAGTACGATCTCTTACCACTAGCTACTAAGCTAACCATGCCAACAATGCTCATCGTTGGAGAAAACGACACCCACACTCCCCCAGAACACGTCCGACTTTTGTACGACAAATTGCCGAACGAAAAATCTCTGCATATCATCCAGAACGCCCCGCACACTTTCCAAGAAGCGCGACATCTAGAACAGCTCCAAAGACTGACCCAAGACTGGCTGGAAAACCGCCGGTAAATATCAGGTTCTCATTTTGTGGTATAATGAACTAGATATGAGTCAAGCCAATCAAGCTTTCACATGGGAAGCTCCGGAATTCCGAAGCTATACCAAGTCATTCATCTGGTACCTCTTGCTGGGATTTGTTGTGTTGCTACTCATCGCTTACCAGATCTACACTGACGACAAGTTCGGCGCTTTTACCACCTTTGTTTTAGGAGTGCTGGCGTTTGTAATCTTCCGGCAGCAACCTAAGAGCATAACGATCAGCATAAGCAAAGATGGCATTGGCGCTGGCGAGCACCTTTACCCGTTTGCCAAGTTCAAATACTTTTGGATCGTAGACGACGGACACCACAAAACTTTAAACCTAGAAGCCAATACTTACTTTAGCCAAACTCTGATCATCGAGCTAGAAAACCAAGACGCGGACGAAATCAGAAAGTTTCTTCTAGAACACATGGTGGAAGCCACTGGCGAAAGCGCATCTTTTTCACAAAAAATCTCGAGAAGACTCCGGCTGTAAATTGACACACTCTCTCCTGACCGCTCTTGAAGCGGTCTTTGTTTTGCTATAGACTTTACATGTAACTGCCAAATCTCCCGACCCGTTTGATAGTCTCGCAGCTCTCCGACGCTTCGGTCGGAGCAGGCACCGACGCTTCGGTCGGAGCAGACAGTGGCTCTAAATCTCAACGCCTAAGGAGCCAGAGTAATCGTATAGCACCTTCTTTCATACTGCCCGCCACCTTGAAGACTCAGGACCTCGAAACCAGGGCACAAGTTCCCATAGCTTAATGGATAAAGCGTAGCCCTCCGGAGGCTAAAATGTAGGTTCGATTCCTACTGGGAACACCATGACAAACCCAGGTAACAAAAACGGGTACTGAAGGAGAAAGCTGGAGACTTCTGTCAAAACGTACATGCAAATCCTCCTTGCCCCGTAGAGTAATTCTACTGGGGTTCAAGATCACCAGTCGAATCAGGCGGGCAAGAGAAACACTCCCACCATACTCATCAATGCTGCTTGGCTCGTCACACTTTTCGTCACAACAAGACCACCAAACCTTCCCCCTGCTACAGATAGACATCGTGCAGGGTTTTTTTAATAAGTCCTAACAACCACTAGGGTTTAGCCAATTAATGCTAAAATAATCTCATGATTGAGCTCTTAACGCCATTGGAGCAGACAAAAATCTTTACACCTGCGGCTTTGCAGAAGCTGAAACAGTTAGGTGTCCAAAAGGTTTTAGATGTGCTCATGTACTTTCCCAGAAGGTACCTAGATTTTTCCCAGGTCGTGCAAATCAAAGATGTGAAAGCCGGGCAAACAGTAACAGTAACCGGCAATATAACCAGCATTGCTGCTAAATTCTCCTTTAAAACCAAAAAAACGCACTGCGAGGCCATAATAAAAGATCAAACCGGTTCTCTTTTGGTGGTTTGGTTTAACCAAGGCTACCTTGCAAAAACACTGAAAACCGGAGAGCAGATCCATCTAGCTGGCAAAGCGGAATACTACCAAGGCCTCAAGCTCGTCAATCCTATCTACGAAGTGGTTGCAGAACACCAACTACATACCGGCCGACTCGTGCCGGTATACAAGCTACCCCCTGGTCTTTATGAAAAAACTTTTCGGAATGGACTTTCAAAACTTCTTCCTTTGACTACCCAGTTGGAAGAAGATCTACCCGCCAAGCTCTTAAAAATACACGGACTTCCCGATCTTGCCTCCACAGTAAAAACCCTGCATTTCCCGGAGTCCAAACAGGCTCTTGCAGCTGCCACAGAACGACTGGCCTATACCGAAAACTTGATCCAACAATTGGCCTTAGCAAAGCTGCGTCAGGAAAGGAAACAGTACGCTTCGCCTGCTGTCCCATTTTCCCAAAACTTTATCAAATCACTAGTGGACAAACTACCCTTCACATTAACTTTGGGTCAAAAAAAAGCGCTCTGGCAAATCTTGCAAGACTTGGAGTTTAAAACTCCAGCCAATCGTTTGCTGCTAGGCGATGTCGGATCAGGCAAAACCATAGTCGCCTTTTTGGCAGCCATGCAAGTTCTCCAAGCAGGCTCCAAATGCGTAATGTTAGTACCTACCGAAGTTCTGGCCATGCAACACTATCGCAACTTCCTTAAACTAGCGGAGCTTCTCAAGCTACCACCCTCGTTGTTTTGCATCTATACGCAAGGCAGTAAAAATTGGGCTGGTGGAAACAGCACCAAAGCAAAGTTGCAAAAAGATTTCCGCTCTAAAGCTGCCAGGCTGATCATAGGCACACACGCCTTACTAGAAGAGCAAGTAAGTTTTATGGACTTAGCTTTCATAGTGATAGACGAACAGCACCGCTTTGGTGTAGAACAACGAGCCAAACTTCTTAAACAGATAGACCTATTTGATAAATCCAAGTTTACCATCCCCCATGTACTGTCCATGTCCGCGACCCCTATCCCCCGTACTTTAGCACTAACCATGTACTCTGATTTGGATGTTTCTTACTTAACAGACAAACCCGCTAACAGAGCAGCTATCAAAACTTGGGTTGTACCGGAAAATACAAGGATGAAAGCTTACGAATTCGTGCTGCAACAGCTCAAAGCAGGACGCCAAGGATATATCATCGCCCCCTTGGTGGAAGAATCGGAAAAACTGGTAGCCAAATCAGCCAAGGCAGAGTTTATAAAACTGCAAAAAATCTTTCCCTCGGTCAAGTTGGGCCTATTACACGGCAAATTAAAACCAGCAGAAAAAAACGCGGTTTTGAAAGATTTTCAAGAACAACACATCCAGCTACTAGTTGCCACCACTGTGGTGGAAGTAGGAGTGGACATCCAAAACGCCAATGTAATGGTCATAGAAAACGCAGACCGATTTGGCTTAGCCCAACTGCACCAGCTACGGGGACGGATCGGTCGGAGCAGTTTTGAGTCGTACTGTTTAGTCTTTGCAGGCAACTCGGCTAATCCTAAAACTGAAGAGCGCCTCAAGTACTTCGCCCGCACTAACAACGGCTTCACGCTTGCAGAATACGATCTCAAACTACGGGGCTGGGGCTCTCTGTTTGGCACTATGCAAACCGGCTTTGACTTGCGCTATCCAGAATACCTTACCAACCAAGTGTTAAGCAACGCGCAAAAAGACGCTCAAGAACTAACTACTGCTGACCCGGACCTGAAAGCATTTCCGCTCCTGCGCTCAGCGGTTTTAAAACTCAAAACAGACACTCACACAGTTGCGTAAGCTATAAAACAGTTACTAGATTTATCCCAAAAAATCGCTCAAAAAGTTGATGTACCTAAGCTCATGTGTTTGCAGATTATCTGTTGACTTGCTGGGGCGCTTTTGCGCAGGCAATAAGATACGGCCAAAACCAAGCTTAGCGCATTCTTTGATGCGCTTATCTGGATGAGCCACGCCACGAACTTCACCGGCCAAGCCAACCTCGCCAAACGCCGCGACATTTTCCGGTACCGAACGATTTTTCACACTGGACAATACTGCCATTACCACAGGTAAATCAGCCGCCCGCTCCTCCATCTTAAACCCCCCAGCTACATTGATGTACACATCGGTCGCGGAAAGTTTCAAACCCAACCTTTTTTCCATAATCGCCAAAAGCAGCTGGAGCCTGCTTAAATCAAAGCCCGAAGCAGCGCGCTTTGGATAGCCAAAGCTGCTAGGGTTGGTCAGAGCCTGCACTTCCAAAAGTAAGGTCTTGTTACCTTCTAAAATTGCCCCCACGCAAGTGCCTGCTACACCTACAGTCCGGTGCTCCAAAAAAACCCCGGCTGGATTGGTCACCTGAACCAAACCGCGTTCCGCCATCTCAAACACACCCACTTCTCCAGTACTGCCAAACCGGTTTTTTACACAACGTAACAACCGTAAGCTCCCCAATCGTTCGCCTTCCAAGTACAACACAACATCTACCATGTGCTCCAAAGTTTTTGGCCCGGCCAACACCCCCTCTTTAGTGACATGGCCAATGATGAGAATCGCTATGCCTAACGACTTAGCTAAACGCAACAGTTGGTTGGTGGCAAAAGCCACTTGACTGACTCCCCCCACTACTCCATTGACCCGCTCTGAAGACAAAGTTTGAATAGAATCTATAACAGCTAAATCCGGCCTCGCCTTTTCAAGAGAAGTTAGGATCACATCCAAATCTGTTTCGCACAGCACCAAAGTTTTCGGTGAATGCTCCAATCGGTCAGCACGCAACTGCAGCTGATGAGCCGACTCTTCACCAGAAACATAAACCACGGACTGGCCAGCAGACGACATCTTCAGGGCTGCTTGCAGGGCTAATGTAGACTTACCTATACCCGGATCGCCTCCTAAAAGCACCAAAGAACCTTTCACTATCCCACCACCCAAAACTGCGTCAAACTCCCCCAAACCAGACTGCAATCGCACTTCGCTTGAATCAGCTTTTACTAAAGGTTCCGGTTTTCGCGCCAGCACCCCAGCCTTTTGCGTTACCGCGATAGCTGCTTGCTGCAGCTCAAAAGTGTTCCACTCGCCACAGCTGCTGCACCGGCCTTCCCAACGACTCTGGGCAAAACCGCAGTTTTGACAAACATAATTTTGCAAGTTCTTTGCCATAAAGATTTTCTTTTCTAAATAGTAGCACAAAAACAGGTCTAAAAATCAAAAAAAACGGCCCGCTTTACCGCTGGCCGCACATCCTACTAAAACTAAACAAACGATGTATCAAGGCACTTCTACATAGTACAGACCAGAAGATTGGTTATTGTAAAAATAAAGCCTTTTTCCATCTAAGCTGAAGAACATATCCCGTGCGCTACCCAACCCACCTAGAACAGGAACCACTGTACTTTGCCCGGTGCTGGGATCTATCTTGTACAACTCATCATAGCCTCCTACAGACCGAGCTGCTGCGTAAAGCTGCTTGCCGTCTTGCGACCAGACCAATTTTTCAAGGTTGGTGGCAAGGCCAGTAGATACACCCTGGCCGGTCAGCATGTTCCCCACCCACAACTCTTCGTTACCACCAAGTCTTTTTAAAAAGGCAAATTTTTGGCTGTCCGGACTCCAAACTGCTCCGGTATTGTAACCATCTTTTATGACTGACCGGAAAATTTTACCATCTGTAGTTACGAGGTTAATGCTGTTCTGCGCTCCCTCATTTTTAGTTCTCCAAAACAGTAAGGTTTTGCCGTCCGGGGCTATGGCTAAGGCGTTATCCGGCTCCCATATATCCACTATGGTATCCCAAGTGCTGAAATCCGCAGGGGACACATTTAAAGTAGCCTTACCTGAACTGTCTACCCAGAAGTATAAAAGTTGTTCGCCGTCAGGGAGCCAATCTACCGCATACACTTCTTTTGGCAAATCCACATAATCGCCTTTGGCGCTGGCATATACGCTATACACCTTTGGCCAACCGTTACCCTGCTCTATCAAAAAATTGTTACCAAAAAGTGGCCACCTGACTTTACTTACCCCACTCTTCGGTGGTAAAGCTAGCTCTCGGTAATCGGTTAACTCAGCTTGTCCTGACGCTTCAGAAAAAGTCCCTTGGAACAACCTGCCATCAGTTGTAAAATACGCCACGCCATTGCCCTGGTAAAATAAAATTGGACTTACCATCTGCTCTGAAGAAACATTGACAGGACTTGGGCCAAAATCTGTAGGAGGGGTACCAGAGTCGTCATCCGGCACCACCGGGTCATCCGGAGTTACTGGATCAGGGATGGGGTCTTGTGGATCAGAGGGTGTATCGTTGTCAAAGATGGGGTTGTCATTAGAGGTATCTGTAGGGCTGTCTGTCACCGGCCCAGGCTCTGGGGTCTGATTGGCTGCATTTCTGCGTTGCACTATCAAAAAACCCAAAGTGCCGACTATGAGTACAAAAATCGCCCCTAAAATTGCAATCGCTTTTTTGTTCATCAGCTGACTCTTCCTTTATACTAATCTTTCACAAATATAAGCTTCACTAAAAAAAATTATACCACACATATGCTACTGTCCCAACTGGCAAAATTGGTAAGTACTTGCAGCAGTTTCAGAAAACCAGGACACGGTCCATAACAACCACCCTGAAGGCCCTTTACAAACTAAGATATAACTTATGGCAATTAGAATCAAAAGTGCAAAGAATATGACTAAATCCACTATAGCAACCATGGCTTTTTGCCAAGGCTTGAGCTTGAATCCCATGGTAAAGTCTAAAAACCATAATACATTCCAAACAATCACCATTGCTACCAAGGGCAATATCGCCACACCCCCCGCGATGCCAACATCTCTCGTCCCATCAAAGATTGACGAAGCGATCTTTTTTTTCACGGCCTGTTTAGCTTGCTGAACCGGAGCAGATAAAGCCTGCTGACGTTTTTCAGGTGGTGCTTTAGCTTCTCCTTGATTATCTGTTTGTTCGCTACTTAAGCCTGCCTGTTCTGATTCGGACGAGCTTGAAGTGTTACCACCTCGGTCAGCCGCAGTCCTAGCACCAGAGGCAACTGAGCTACCAGTTTCTTCTGAACGCAGGGACATATCTACACCTCCTGCAACAGCAGGGGCAACAGAAGATGAATTGCTGCCTGAAGACTTTTTATTGCGTGTGCTAGGAGCCTCGCTCTCATTAAAATCAGGAAACGGATTATACTGTTCTTCTTCTTTCAGGTCTGAATTTGTCTGGCTTCCACCAGGTGTGGAAAAAGATGGATCTATAACCGAGCCCGCCCCTTCGCTGCTATCACTTTCAGGAATTGAGCCTTGTTTTAGTTCGTTTGCTTTTTGAACGGCTAACAAAGCCTCCGGATTATCAGGAGTCGTGAAGGGATTATCTTCAGAAATCCCCTCTTCAGAAAGGTTCATATTTCCAGACAAGGCAGCGATCTTGGCAAGCGCGGCTTTGGTTAAGGCGGTATTGCGAGCCATCCGAGCAGCTTCAAACAACAAAGCCAGCTTGGCCAAGTCAGACGCTTTGGCTAAGTTGGCTCGAGCCTTAGCTTGCTGCTCTAAAGTCAAAACAGCCAAAACCGCATAGGCTGAAGCCTTGCCTATTGCTGCAGGGTTTGGCCTTGGTCTTGATGGTGGCACGTTTTATCCTCCCCCCATACTTGCTTGCTGCTCTTTTATCTCCAGCAGCTGCTTGGGATCAGTAGTGATAATCTGGTCTTCAATGTACGAAGCGTAAACCTTTATAGCCGCGTGCTTAAGTCCGGCAAAAAAGATCCCCTCTCCAACTTCACTTTCCAAAAGCAAGTATTTTTCTCCTTCGGTTAAAAAGAATGTTTCTGCCACAACATCTATGGAAGCTGGGGACTGCTTCAGCAACAACTGAAGAGAAGAGTTGGTTACTATAGGCTTACCATAAGGTGAGGCCATAAAGTCTGCCACGTCTTGAGTGATGGTGGTCAAGCCCATATAATACTTCCTACACCTCTTCGCAATGCCGTATACAAACCTAGCACTATCTTCGTGCTGCATCATAACCCAAGCTTCATCCAGCACCAAAATCCTCCGCTTCAGCTCGCTTCTCACAATGTTCCAAACATGGTTAACCAATATGAACATGGCAATTGGCCGCAAAATATCTTCCAAATCGCGGATAGAAAATACCACCAGCTGATTTACCAAACCAACATTGCTAGGCTTGTCAAATATGCCGGAAAATGTTCCTTCCGTAAATTTAGTGAGCCGCTCTGCCAAACCTTCCGCTCCAACTATACCAGAGAGAACTTCCACCAAGTCACCCATCACCGGAAACTCTACCCCGTTAAGGTCGCTTGTGGCGGTAATCTCTTTTTTTCTATATGTCTCCCAGATCGCTTTATCCATCAGCGCCTCTTCAGTTGGATTGAGTTTACCCAGCATTAAATTCATAAGCCCTAACAAGAAGATGACTGCGCTGCGCAAAGTATCTTCCTGCGATTCACCCGGCAACGTCTTTGGCAGCTCAAACGGGTTGATGCGGGATTGGCTATTGAGCGAGATGTTAATAAAACTACCACCGACGGCTTGGGCTAAGTGCTCGTACTCGTTTTCCGGATCTATAATTATAACTTCTGTGCCCACCATCATACTGCGTAAAATTTCCAACTTCACTGAGTACGACTTACCAGCACCAGACTTGGCAAACACCACGGTGTTTGCATTTTCCATCTTAAAGCGGTCAAACAAGATCAAACTGTTGTTATGGCGGTTGATGCCATACAAGATACCATCGTTGCTGGTTAAATCAGGCGAAACAAACGGGAAAGTCGTAGACAAAGGTGAGGTGTTGAGGTTATTGGCTGTATTGAGCTGGTCCAACCCATAAGGCATAGTGGAAACCATACCAGGCTCTGCCTGGATCAAGGCGCGCTTGGTCACTACAAGCTTAGCCCCTAACTCACTTTCCAAAACTATGGATTGTTCATCCAGATCTTTTAGGGAATCTGCATACAGAGTGAAATACAAAGCAAAACGAAAGTACTTTTCCGTACCCTGTAGTAACTGGTCGCGAAGACTTTCTACATCCTCATATGCGGTTTCCAGCATCGGATCACGAACCATCCCCTTCTCTTGGTTGATGGCGATCTGAGAGCCTATTTCTCCTACTTTGGAACGCAACTTTTTCAAAATCGTAGCCGAATCTATGGAGTAGATAAACATGGACACATCCAATTGGCCCTCAGAGTTGATGATAAAAGAAAGCCAGTTAGTCGATAAAAATCTAGGATACGCCAAGACAAAAAAACTTCTTCCGTACTTGCCATTTAAGATGAAGTAGCTACTTTCAAACTTTACCGCGGATGGAGCTATCAAATCCTTAAGCGTAGTCAGGCCCTCTTGGTAGATACGCTCCAACTCAACCACTTCTTTAGTGGAAGACACCTGTGCCTTAGCTGCTTCAAGTTGCTGTTTTTTTTCGGTTATGTCGGCTGGCGTATTTTTTGAAAATAGTCCCATAGTTTTTTTCTAGTGTGGTTTTATGTCGTAGTTTTAGAAGTTTGTCCTTCAGGCAGAATCACTTTGATATCACTCAGACTTCCACTGGCCAAAGCAGGGGCTGATTCAAAGTTATAGGAGTTATAATACAACTCTATGAGCGCGCCCGTGTCTAAACGCTGAACCTTCAAGCCCATACCAGATAAGTTACTGGTAATGCTATCCACACGCTGCTGTAATTGTTCAGAGTAGTGTTTTAGATTTTTTAAACGCTCCGCTGCCTGCTGACTAACCCCACCACCAAAAAGTTTAGTCAAAAACCCTTGCGATACAGGGTTGACACTCACCGACAAAGGCACGATGATATAAAAATTTTTACTCATCACATTAGCGCCAGACACCAGCTCCTGGATAAACTGCACGTAGTAATCGGCTTGCGTTTTTAACAATTCGTTGGTTAGCCTGCTGGTCTGCTCCTTCAACCTGGTAACATAGTCATTTATATCCAAGCGCCTGCTCTGCATAAGGATTTGTATAGGAAAATCCAAAGAGTTTAAAAACCTCTGGTAGCCGTAAACAATGCTGTTTTGCTCATCTTCATTTTTCAAGTCAAAGTTGGTAGAGGAAACTGCCAGGACTGCGCGCAAGGTACCATCCTGCATGATCACCAAGTCATCACGGATTTCGGTCAGCTTTAAGACACTCGTAGTAGCCACCCCTTGTTTTATTGTTTCTTGTTGCATTTCCATAAGTAAAAAAACTTACTGCTTGAGCCGGCTGGCCAAAGCCTGCTCCTCTTGGGAAGCCCTTTGTTCCAGCTGAGACTGGATGGCTTTTAGGCGGCCTCTGGTATCTTGCGATTTAACCGCCACAACCGGTACTTGGCTTGGAACATCCTCTACCTTGCCTGCTTGCATACCCATGGCTTGTTTGCGAAATATAAATAATTTGGGACCAGTCCAATAATTTAAAAAGTAGACTACTGAAACATACATAGGCCGTCCGTTAAAGGGCATAAAAGCTACTATGACCCCCGGGATCCCAACCAATACAGCTGCTGCGCCTGTCACATAATAATCCTTAGTCAAACTATACGAAAAAAAGATCACCACCGCACACGCAAGCAATATAAAAAACTGCTTCACTGTCACATTACCAATGATCCGGTCTTCAACGTCAGTGTATTGTGGTACGGGAAACTGCATATATAGAGTAAAAATAACCCGCTTATGGAAATCTGAAAGCAGACGCTACAACAAAAGGCCGTATAAACTAATGAAAAAGCAATCCTTGTTAGATTATAACATGAAAGAGGGTTATCCTGTGGCTTGAATTTTGCGTAGTAAGTCAGAGAAAGCTTCAAACTCCGGCTTGGTTAGGTAAGGCTTACCGGATTGCTCTATGCCAACTTCAGCTTCTTCATAGGTTTTTTGGCTTTTCAAAGCCACTAGACCGCAATCCAGATAAGTTTGGTAAAGCGGTGAGGCTTCTAAGATGAACAGGACCGCAAAATACCCATGTTTGTCACACAGCGCTTTAAGCTTTTGGGTTAAGTTTATCACCCCCACTCCACGCAAGGTCGCAACATTTAAGCTTTTCACATCGTCTAATTTACTAATGTTGACTATGGGCTCAAAAGTATACTTTTCTTCCTCTTTTGGTTTAACTTCTAAATCCTGACTTGCTTGATCAGGCAAAGTTTTAGAGGGCAGCTCCACTTTGTGAGCCAAAGTTGACGCTGGTGGGTTTGAAGGCAGTTCAATCTTTGCAGCAGCTTTTGGGGCGGGCTTAGATAGCGGCTCAAGCGGCCGACCCGAAAACTTCTCCTTAGCTGACGGCTTTACTGGGGCTGTATCTATTTTTGAAGTAGACATCACCCCTGCCTCCGGTTTAGTGGGTACAGGAACGTTTTGACTGGTTTTCTTCGGCTCGTACAGCGGGGTGTAATGTTTTTGTAAAAACTCATCTATAGTCGGCCCTGCTAGGCGAGCCTTTGGATCACTTGGTGGGGTTTTCGGTTGGCCCGCTTGCTCATGGCTAATCAGCTTTTCTACCATCTCTGTTGGAGGTGTGGGCGGTTCTGGAAGAACCGAAGGCGCTTGCGCCAAACCCGCGCCATCAAAATTTTTACTGTTTTCGACATTGACAGGTACTTTTTGCCTGACCCCTGCTCTCCCGCTGTAACCCGAAAGCATGGACTCTAAGCTTGCCAACTGTTTGTCATTCATAAAAGGCAAAAGACCCAGCCACTCTTCTTGTTCGGCCAGGCTCAACGCCCCTGACTCCCGGATCAGGATTTTTAAATTTTCCAGTTGCTGCTCGGAAAACATTTTATTGATCTATGTCTTGGTTTAGGTTTTGCAACTTGGTGTCTATGTCTTCTTCTATCTGGGTTTTTTTCTTTTGCGCCTGCTGCTTCAAGTTAGCAAGATCCGGCAAAGGGTCGGGCAACACTACTCCAGGGTTCCGTGCTGGTTTACTTCCAAGCTCAAGCGGTTTTGCAAGTTTTGGCAAGCTAACCCCTTTTGGCGGTACTGGCTTAAAAGTTTTAGACGAGTCAGGCTCGCGAGAAAAAGTTTGAGTTGCGGGCGACTGAGACGCTTCTGAAATTTTTGGTGATGTGGGTTTAGGCTCAGGCGAACTTGGCTGCTTTGGGGATGGCCCTTCCAAAAGTAACCCCTCCTCCGGCTCAGGCAACTCTTTTTCAGTAAGATCTGGTAAAGTAAACTTTTGAACCTTTGGTTTCTTCTGTTGCAGTTTGGCAGGTGGTTGTTTTAAGTTCTGAACAGGTGGTGGGGGTGAGACTTTTGAAGACGCTACTGGCTCGGTCTTTATATCAACAGAAAGAGCGGACTGGTTTGGCTGTTGTTCTAAAGTAGGGTATACCGAACTACTAACCGGCTGATTTTGGGTGCTCATTTCAACGTTATCTTCTGGTTTAAAGTCCTCTTCACTTACATCATCTTGGGGGCCCTCGAAGTACTCAACCACCTCCTTTGTCACATAAGGATCGCAAAACCAGTCAAAAACTTCTAAAAGTTTCAGCAACAATGTTTTTTCATCAGCACTTAACAGTTTGACATTTGGAGCCTTGTTGATGAAGTTTAGTCTGTCTAAAGGCTCTCTTAGGCCATCTGGTTTCCGGATAAAACCGGTGTAGTCTTGGAGCCAGTGCTCAACTGTTTGGGCAACCTCACTGCCAGCGATATTGATAGGTTTGGTGCCTAGAAGCTCTTGATTTTTTCTGATCACCGGAACAAACTGTCTCCCCCACTCTCCCCCATCATACCTTGATGTTGCTAAATAATAGGCCTTCCCAAAGTAGCTATGTGACCATAAACTCCTTGAAAAAAAACTCAAAACACCTTTGTTTAAGGCAAACTCTAGCAGATCCTTCGAGTACAGTTTGGGATGATTAACCATAAACTCAACACAGGTTTGGATAAGCTCCTGTGATATCAATGGATCTTTAATCTCTTCATGCGTGGCAACTAGGTCTTCCAAAACCGGCAACAAGTCCTCACCAAATCCATATTCCGAAGTATTACCTAGCTCTATAAATATATTTTTTATGTCACTAAACCCGCCATTTAGAAGCCTACTCCTAAGGTTTAGGGTTTTTTGAGCCAACTTATAAAGAGCGGCTTCCTTATAAAATTTAAAGCTGGGATTTTTTAGTGCAGACTCAAAATACTCTCTCTGCCTAGGCCCCAGCTGAGAAAGCACTTTTTGAATAACGGGATCAGAAAGAGAATAATTCATCAATAATTTTTTAGATTAAAAAAAGTTAGACTCCGACTTGTTCTTTAAAGTTTGTAATTGCTGTATTAACCGTTGTTGTATTCAAGTTCAAAGGAGCACTGGTCATTAAAGTCCTTAAACTTGCTTCATTAATGGGATTACTAATGTAGTTCTTATACTCCTCTTTCTGTTCTGGCGTCAACAACCCACCCAACGATGCAGCCGCATTATCATTATTGAAACCAAATACCATACGAGCAAAGTTTTGCTTAACTTTCTCCGCTTCACCATGACCGGGTGGGATACCGACAGCTGTTCCATTAAGAAAAGGCAAAAATGTTTCGTAGCTCACTT
>CAYYEK010000021.1:0-14027 GCA_964470855.1 uncultured Candidatus Saccharibacteria bacterium | reverse complement strand
AATATCTAAACTCTAAACAAATCCAAATATCAAATTTTCAAAAAGTTCAAAGTTTTTAGTTGAAGTTATTACTTTTGACTTATGAATTATGAGTTTTTCCGCCACTTGCCTCGGTGAAGCTCTTGCGAGACGGGGAGGCGGACCCCGCCCGAGGCGGTGGACATTTAACTTCTGTAATGGGCACCATTCGGGTCTCATAAAATGGTGCCCATTTTGGGATCCAGTCTGCAATCTGCAATCTAAAATCTACAATTCTTCATTCGCTATTCTCCCCCTCACCCCCGCCTGCTGAAGACTAGCATCGGCGGGCAGGCTACCCTCTCCCCGAGGGAGAGGGGTAAGGGGAGAGGTCGTTCATTCGCTATTCGCCATTCTTTATTCGTGTGATTAGTGGTACACTTCGACTTAGCCTAGCCTCGGTGAAGCTCTTGCGAAGCAGGAAGGCGGACTCCGCTCGAGGCGGTGGGCATTTGACATTTAACTTCTGGATCCTGAATTGAATTCAGGATGACGGATAGAAGATAAAAACTATTTTTCAGACAGGTCCTTGATAAAGGTTTTAGGATACACTTTACCTTAAGCTGCGTTTTTTTAGCTCTAACTCTGCTTTTTGGAGAGCTTCAAAAATTTGCTCTAGTTTGCCTTCCATGATCAGGCTGATCTGGTTGAAGTTTTGGTTGATGCGGTGGTCAGTAACTCGGTCTTGAGGAAAGTTGTAAGTGCGGATCTTTTCACTGCGGTCTCCTGTGCCTATCTGCCCTTTTCTTTCCGCTGAAAGTTTGGCATCCTCTATCTCGCGGAAATGAGCGGCCACCCTAGCACGGATAACTGCTAAGGCTTTTTCTTTATTTTGTGCTTGACTTCGTTCATCTTGGCACTGGGCTGTTATGCCGGTTGGTAGGTGAGTGATGCGGATAGCCGAATAGGTGGTATTGACGCTTTGTCCACCATGTCCGGAAGAGGTCGTTGCTTCTATCTTTAAATCTTTAGGGTCTATGGAAAAGTCCTTTTCCTCCATCTCTGGCAACACCGCAACCGTGATGGTGGAAGTGTGGACTCGCCCAGATTTTTCTGTTTCTGGAACTCTTTGCACTCTATGAACACCAGACTCGAACTTAAACACTCCGTACGGGCCGTCCGTCTCAGCCTTAGAGCAGACGATCTCAAAGATCACTTCCTTAAAACCACCAACCTCACTTTTTGAGGCGGAAGTGATGTGTACTTTAAAGCCTAAGCCTTCCGCAAATTTGCCGTAAGCCCGAAACAGCTCTGCGGCAAAAAGAGTGGCCTCGTCACCTCCTGCTCCTGCTCGAATTTCTATCAGCGCATTTTTGTCGTTGTTTGGGTCCTTAGGCAACAAGTCGTTTTCTATAGACTCCTTTAGAGTCAAGGCTTCAACTTGTAAAAGTTTTAAATCTTCGCTGGCTAAAGTGTGCAGTTCTGTTCCCGGCGATTCTAGTAAAATTAGCTCTTCGTTTTGGGTGATTTGTTTTTCCAACTTTTCCAGCTGCTTGATTTTTTCCACTACCGGGTAGAGGCGGGCTTGGGCTTTGCCCAATTCCGCAAGCCCCGCGCTGTCTGCCGTTAGCATTTGCGTGGTCAGGCTGTCGTACTGCTCTACGATCTTTTGAAAAGCTGGGATCATAAAGATATTGTCTGCTGTTTATAACAAAATCTGCCGCCAAATTATTAGGCGGCAGCAGGGTGGTTATTTGGCAGTAGCGCGGGATTTTCGTTCTTTTTTTGGAGGTTTAGTTAAGGCCGAGGATCTAGCTTGACGTGTTTTGAACCTTTCAACCCTTCCGGCTGTGTCAACTAGGTTTTGTTGACCGGTATAAAAAGGATGGCAGGTACTGCAAATTTCTGTGGTCAGAGCAGTTTGGGTACTGCCAGTTTGCATTTGAGCTCCGCAAGAGCAACTGATAACCGCGTTTGAGTGGAACTGGGGGTGTATACCTTGTTTCATAATGTATTCTAAAAACTAAAGATGTGCTGATAGTCAAATAATGCCAGAGCTCATAAACTAGTACGAAAAGTCTACAACTTGGCTTATCTAAGTATACCCCGACTTGCCCTTTTTGGTCAAGTTGTGTTAAAATCTCCAGGTAAATCCTATTGAACAATAGGGGTATTAATTAACCTGCACTCTTGGCGTATTATCCTGCCAGAAATGGTGGGCCGAGGGGAAGGAGAAGGATAAAAAAATGCAAGAAGTAAGTCTCTTAGAGCTGCTGAAAAGCGGCGCTCATTTTGGGCACTCTACCAGCCGGTGGAACCCAAAGATGAAAAAGTATATATATTCTGTAAGGAACAACGTCCATATCTTGGACTTAGCGAAGACCAAAGAAGCCTTAGAAAAAGCTTGTCAGATGGTTGAAGGCGTAGCTGCTAAAGGGGGCAACGTTTTATTTGTAGGCACAAAAAGGCAGGTCAAACAGGCTGTTACGGATGCTGCAGTGAGTTGCAGTATGCCGTATGTTACTGTGAGGTGGCTTGGTGGAACTTTTACAAATTTTCGAACTATCCAAAAAACAATACGCAAGCTGGAAAAGCTTATCGATCTTAAAGTGTCGGGCAAGCTTGATACACAATACACAAAAAAAGAAAGGTTGTTGGTAGAGCGCGAAATTCAAAAGCTGGAAAAACTTTTTGCTGGCATCAAGACTATGAAGCGATTGCCTGATGCTATATTTATCGCAGATATCAATCGTGATGACATAGCGCTTGCAGAAAGCATAAAGGCCAAGGTGCCGGTCATTGCGCTAGTGGACAGCAACTCCGATCCTTCAGGGCTTGCGGTAGCTATCCCTTGCAACGATGATGCAACCAAAGCTGTTGAGTTGGTAGCGAAGGTGATAGCTGAAAGCGTAAATGCGGGTAAAAACAAGATGCAGGTCCATACCGCTGTGCCCGAACAAGGGACAGAAAATCATAATTAAAAATCAAACTGCTATGCACAATGAACTCATAAAAGAACTGCGTGAAATCACCGGGGCTGGACTTTTGGATGTGAAAAAGGCTCTGGAAGAAACGGGATGGGACAAGGAATCTGCTATCAAAGCTCTGCGTGAGATGGGGGCGGTCAAGCAGCTCAAGAAGTCAGACCGCGTTACTAGTCAGGGACTAGTTGAGAGTTATATCCATGCTGGAGGGAAAATTGGAGTGCTACTTGAAGTGAACTGCGAGACCGATTTTGTGGCTAGAACAGACGACTTTAAGATGTTGGTGAAAGATCTGGCCTTGCAGATAGCCGCTTCAAATCCGACTTATATAAACCGTGACGAAGTTCCTGAAAGCGTTTTACAAAATGAACGTGAGATTTTGACTACTCAAGCCGCGGGCAAACCGGAAGATGTAGTGCAAAAAATGGTACAAGGAAGGATGGAGAAGTTTTTCGAGGAAAACTGTTTACTTGATCAGGTATTTGTGAAAGATAGCGACAAGAAAGTGGCAGATTTGTTGAGTGAGGCGGTTGGTAAGATAGGAGAGAATATCAAGGTCAGACGCTTTGCCAGGTTTGTTCTTGGCAACTAATTACCTCCTCCTTTATCCTTATAGGTTAGTGAAAATAAAATAAATTTTAAACAACCTAGTGTCTAGCTTCATGATTCCAAATTTGTTAATCATCGTTTCGTTGGCCGGGATTTTGGCCATTGTTTTACGGAGGTTTCCTGAAGCAAGACAACAGCTGATAAACAATCCGGTGCCCAAACCAGGTTCCAGTAAATGGTCTTGGGTCTGGCAGGGGGTGGTAAAAAAATCTCTGAGGTTTCTGGGAGAGGTTAAGGATCTGTACCATCCTGCCGGAGTAAGTCTTAGAGTAAAACAGCTGGTAAGCCAAAAAAAATCCTCAAATCAAGCAAATCCCCAAGCCGATAGCATAGGTAGGAAAGTAAAAGTAACACCTAGAAAAAAACCCTCTTCTGATGTGTCTGACACTGGGGTCAAGGAGGAGTTAGGAAAAGAAATCAGAGCGAAAAGCACTCCTCCTTCAACAGAAGAGCGGGTTAAACTTTCAAAAACTGAGGTTGCAACAGAAGCGGCGGTAGTAACAAAGGCAAAAACCGCAGCCAAAGATGCTAAGCAGTTGATGGAGAGCGGAAGGTTCGCGGAAGCACGGAGAAAGTTTATGGAAGCAGCTCCGCACTTAATGCAAGATGCAGATGTGTGGGCAAGGTTAGGGTACACGCATTATCGAGTTCATGATTACCAAAGTGCTGTACAGGCTTATGAGTACGCCCTCTCTTTGGATTCCAACCATCCTACTCGGTACTTTAATCTAAGTTTGGCGTACTTGTCGCTCGACAACAAGGGTGAGGCTTTAAAGAATATTGACAAAGCGCTTGTTTTAGATGATAATGACAAATATCGCCAAGCCAAACAACACATAATATCAGAAAGCGCAAAGTAAACCCAAGTACTAAAAATATGCCGTTGTAGCTCAGTTGGTAGAGCAACTCCATGGTAAGGAGTAGGTCAGCGGTTCAATTCCGCTCAACGGCTCCATTTTTTAAATTGTTGAGTAATAGTAGGTCAGCGGTTTCCGCCAAAGGCGGACCAGGTCGGATGACCTGGCAATTCCGCTCAACGGCTCCAGACTTCGCTAAAGCTTCGTCTGGCTGGTGCCAATAAAAGATTTAATTAAGTCGGGTGACCTGGTAATTCCAATCAACAGCACTGGATAGCTTGTATAAAGAAACAAAAAACCCTTCCTGGTAAAACAGGAAGGGTTTTGTATTGTTAGTTTAGTCTTCTGTCTCGCCAAGTGCTGCTTTCAGTGTTTGTTTTGCTTTTTCAAACGCTGTTTTAAAAGTCTCGTGTGCGGCTTTTATAGCGTCATTTCTCTTTTTAGCCTCGGCTTTTACTTGTTCTCCAGTTTTGTCTATAGCTTTCAAGTCGGTTTGCAATTTTTCTCTTGCAGTTTTAAGCGATGCCTGTAGTGTAGTTTTTATGCTTTCTATGTCCGGGGAGGTCTTGGCACAGTCCGTTTTGGCTTTGTTTATAGCCGCAGTTACTGCGGTCTTGTACGCATCTACAGCAGCTTTGACTTTTGCATTTCTTTCAGTTACCAGTTTTTCAGTTGCTGTTTTATAAGCATTTTGTGCAGATTCTATGGCTGTTTTTCTCGCTTCTTGCAGCTTTTTTACCTCGGTTTTGAAAGTAGCCAGTGCTTGCTTTTGCTGATCTGTCAAACCTCTTTCCTCAAGCCGTTGCATGCCTTTAGTAAATAGCTCGTCAGCTTTTTGCTTAGCTTCTGTTGCTCTTTCTGACCGCTCTAAACGGTTTTTCTCCATTTTTTCGGCTAGTGACGTGCGATCTTCCTGTCGTTTGGAGTCCAGTTCAGATAGTTTAGTTAAAAAATCCGCTCTTACACTCTCAAATCTTTTACAGAAATTTGCTTGCACTGGCGGAGTTGTCCCAGTTTTAGGTTGGGTTGTAGTTTCTGCTAAAACGCTAGTAGTAGGCACTATAAGTAAAAACGCAGCAGAAACAAAAATTTTAGCTTTGCGCATATTATTGTACGTTGTCTGGATTAATGGTGGGAGTGATGTTGGTGGTAGGAATAAGTTGATCTGATTGTCGAGTTGCGTCTTGTGTTTCCATTTCAAGCGTGCCGATATATTCATCCAAGGCTGCATCTACAGTGTTGGGTTGTAAGGTCTGGGTTTGTCTTTCAGGTGGATTAACCAACCTGGGAGGGATAGCTGTTGTGGGCTCGCTGTTGGAGCATCCGGCTGCGACTAAAGCAAGCGCCGGAACAACTAGTAGGAGTTTTCTCATTTTTGTTGTATTTCTTAATGTTTTGCAAGCGATTGGGTTTTTCCATACCTCGCTTATTGAACTAATCATACCACATTTACCAGCATTAAAAAAACCTTGCTTTTGCAAGGGTTTTCAAGTGCTTTAAAGCTTACTAGAACCTATCCGAAAAACAATTGTACTCCTATCCGTCATCCTGAACTTGATTCAGGATCCACTAAGTAAGCAAGATTCTGGATTCCAAATCAAGTTTGGAATGACAGAGTGGTATTTTTCGGATAGGTTCTAATTTTTACGCTGTTTTGAGAGTAAGCTATGTTAGTTGGTGGTGGGCAGGAGAGTATTTTCACCCCGCACTTTATTAACTAAGTAAGAATGGTGGGCCGGGCAGGATTTGTGCCCCGCACTTTATAATCTAAGTTGAAATGGTGGTGGGCAGGAGAGGATTCGAACCTCTGAAGGCATAAGCCAGCTGATTTACAGTCAGCCCCGTTTGACCGCTTCGGTACCTACCCACTATTATGTTAAAAGTTCCAGTCTAAACTAGATGAATGTTAACACGGATATGGTGAAATTTCAAGAGCTTTATGCTATATTTTAGGTACTAATCAAGGGTCATATATGGAGCCGCATTTTCCACAATCTTTGCTCGAAGACACACCAGAGGGAGATGTAGTGAGTTTTTTACTTTTAGCGCCACCTCGCACCTTTTCTGCTAGGGAGTTAGGGGAGCGTCTAGATATGAAACCGAACAGGCTGCTAGATGCCTTAGAACGTCTTGTGGACGGCGGTCAAGTCTTAACCTGTACTAGGAGATCTATCCAGTACTATTATCTAAACCCCAAGCACAAATTTTACCCCCTTATACGAGAGAAGCTTTTAAGGAAAGGGTTGAAGTACGAGGACGAGTTGTATCTAGCTATAAAAAAGATGGGCGCTAGTTTTGCATATCTATCCGGATTGTTTGTCGGGATGCCGGAGTTGCCGGTAGATGTTTTATTGGTAGGGGACTTTGATCAGAAAAAGATAGAGCACTTTGTAGAGAGTTGTGAGCATATGCTCGGTCAGGAGGTTAACTACTGCGTGATGGAAGAAAATGAATTCCAGTTTCGCAAAGATACTTTTGACCGGTTTATAAAAGATATATTTGACTACCCGTACCTGGAGGTAGTGGCGCATAAAAGATGAGTATCTTTTAAACTAGGTGTGGAAAAGTCATGCTACTACCTTAAAAATGGTGGTTTTTAATAGCTTGACATAAGGTAAACGAACGTATACACTAAAAGTGGATAAGGTGAACTGTTTTGTTTTGACCGGCCGAAAGATATATCTAGGGACTTACGAGCCGCTAATTTATTTACATCTATATAACAGATTCAAATGGCTTTTTACCGATTTCTTACATTTAAAGGCAGATCCACTAATGGCGGGAACTTTTGACTCCAAACTTAGGTAATGGGCACCATTCCAGTCTTTAAAATGGTGCCCATTCTGCTCAGGACTTGGTCAAATGCGTAAGTCTTATATTTTATGAAAAAAGAAATCACAAAACGGCAAAAAGAGCTTTTAAGATACATAGTCACGCAGATCCGGGAGCACAACTTGCCTCCCTCTATTTCCGAGATGGCAGGGTTTTTGAAAGTCAGCTCAAAAAACGCAGTGGCTAAACTTTTGGACGCTTTAGAAAGAAGCGGGTACATTATAACAGATGGCAGGGCCCGCGGCATAACTGTGTTGGATACCTTAGGTGAACAGCTGGAAAAACACATACTTAGAGTGCCGATCCTTGGGAGCATCCAGGCAGGAGTGCCCCACCTTGCAGAAGAGCAGATAGAAGAGTGGATCAACCTTCCGCAAACTATGGTTAAAGGTAGGCGAGATGTGTTTTTACTTCGGGTACGCGGGGAGAGTATGAAAAATGCCGGCATCTATGACGGAGATTTGGTCATAGTAAAACCGGTCAAGGAAGCTAAGAATAGGGATATAGTAGTAGCACTACTTCGCGATGAAGCTACTGTAAAAAGACTCATCTATGTCAAAAATAGAGCTTACTTGAAAGCTGAGAATCCGGACTACGAAAACATCTACCCCCAAAGTGAGTGGACCATCCAAGGCAAAGTGGTTGGCGTGATCAGGAATTTGGAATAAGGGTTTCAAACATGTTTCCACTAACTTTTTCAAGTAGTAATAGCCTCATAAACTACAAGCGTGGATATTCGAGATATTCCAGCTCGTGAAGGACCGTTAAGCCGCACCTTAATGGTTAGCGATCTTACGTTCTGTTTTTCTAGAATTTAGTCGCATGTTCTGAAATTTAGCAGCAGCTGAAATTTCATGATCCTCGAATTCTAGAATCTGTTGGCTTTTATTTGACCGTTTTACAGCTATCGTGTCCTGTACTATTTGTAAACGCTCTCTTATGGTTAGGCCTGAAGTAGTCCCATTTTCTTTTCTTTGCATACAAATATCTATCTTAAGCCAATGACATCTATAGAGTAGAATTTTTTGGCGTTAATTATATTTGGCGGGCTTTGCGAAGTGCCCCGATTGTTAAACGGGGCTGTTTTGTTTCGTGTTTGCTCGTCTTGGTATCAGACTAGTCCTACTTTGTTTGTTTGTCAAGAACACTACTTGTGGTTAACTTGTTAGAACTTGTATATCTGCCCCAGCAGCATTGAGTCTCTTTGCTACATCTTCATAACCTCTTTTGATAGAGTATACATTGCGTAAAATAGAGATACCCGGGGCAGCCAACATAGCAAGGAAGATGATCACAGCTGGACGCAAAGCAGGAGGGCATACAACTTGAGCTGGACGAAAGTGAGTTGGTCCTTCCACTGTCACCCGATGCGGATCCAACAAATTCACCTTCGCGCCTAGTTTGTTTAGTTCTGTAAAGTAAATAGCTCTGTTTTCCCACATCCAATCGTGTACCAAGACACTGCCGGAAGCTTTGGCGGCTATGGGTACAAAAAACGGCAGATTGTCTGTATTTATGCCTGGGTAAGGTTGAGCATGTAGTTTGTCTGGTAAGTTTTTGAGCTTACTGGGGTAAATAGTGATGTCTACTAGTTTGGTTTTGCCGTTGTCTGCGAGATAGAAGGCCGAGATTTTCATCTTCTGCCCCATAGCGCGAAGTTTTTGCAACTCAAGCTTTAAAAAATCTACAGGGCAACGGCAAACCGTTACTGTGGAGTCGGTCAGTATGCCTGCGGTTAAAAACATCATGGATTCTATGGGGTCAGGTGCTAGGTGCCAAGTGATATCTTTGTTTATATTTTGTAACCCTGTCACCACAAGCTCTGAAGTGCCTATCCCGGAAAAATCTACACCTAACGCCTCAAGGAAGTAACAAGCTTCCTGGACCATATAATTGAAACTGGCAAAAGAGATTTTGCTCATACCGGGTATACCAGCAGCCATGATCAAAGCATTGACTGTTGCAGTATCAGAGGTTTCAAAAAGAGTGAGTTGTGCAGGTTTTGGCTTTTTTGGAGCAGTAACTTTTATACCATCTAAAGCGTTTTGTACTTTCATCCCAAAACTTTCCAAGACCAGCTGGTGAGGCAAGATAGTACGGCTGCCCATCCTGCATCCACCGGGCTGGGGGAGGATAAAACTTTTTTGTGAGAGGCACAGCGCGGGAAGAAGATACAGAGAGACGCGGATACGACTGGCCGCTTCTCTGTCCAGAGTGTTGAGGTTGAAGTCAGTAGGAGGGGTGATCTTCAGAGTTTTTTCGTCTTGCCATTCCACTTTAACCCCTATACTGCTAAACAACTCGCAGAAGCGGCTTACTTCCTCTATCTTTGGCACTCCGGAAAGGGTAGTACTACCACGGTTTAGTAGACTTGCGGCCATGACCGCAAGGGTGCCGTTTTTTGAAGCGTTGGTGACCAGTTTGCCAGACAATTTCTTGCCACCGTTGATCTGAAAATCCAAAGAAGTGTTGACGCTTACCATCCTCGCCTGTAAAGCCTCACTTATTTTCTCCAGAAGACTTGCGGTAAAGTTCTGTTCACCTTTTTCCATCCTGGCAACAGCGCTTTGCGTGGTATGCAGAAGTTTTGCCAGTTGTTTTTGGGTTATATTTTTCTTGGTCCTTTGAGTTTTGATAAACTCTCCTAAAGTTATTTGTAGTGAATTTCTCATATAAAAAAAGTATAGCACATATGCTATACTGTTTAAAATGATAGTTGTGGAAAACCTAGTTTACGCAGGTGGCGACTTTATCTGCCAACCTTTCCGTAAAGGGGTGGGGGATGATCATACTAGGGGTGGGATTTGCTATTGCACTAGCTATAGCTTCAGCTGCTGCCAAAAAATGCTTTGACTCAAATTTTTTTATACCATTCCGTAGTGCTCCCTTAAATAATCCAGGGAAGGCAAGGACATTGTTTATCTGATTTGGAAAGTCTGATCTGCCTGAAGCGTATATGAATGCACCCGCCAAAAGAGCGTCTTCCGGCATAATTTCCGGAACAGGGTTAGCCAAAGCAAACACAATGGGTTTGGTAGCCATAGTTTCAATGTGTGCAGGGCTAAGGGCATAAGCCTTACTTACCCCTATAAACACATCTGCTCCGCTTAGGGCTTCAGCAAGTTTTCCAGAGAGGTTTTTTGGATTTGTATAGTCCAAAAGCTTTGCTTTGTCTTGATTTAGATCCTCTCTGTTTCGGCTTATGATGCCGTTGCTGTCGCATATAACGAGTTCTGCTATTCCGTATTTATGCAGCAAGCCTGCGATGGCTGTGCCCGCTGCTCCGGCTCCGTTAATCACAATTTTGACCTGGTTTGGCGCTTTTCCTACAAGGCGCAGAGCGTTGATAAGCGCTGCTAGCACCACTACCGCTGTGCCGTGCTGGTCGTCGTGCATAACAGGCATCTCTAACTCGTTTTGTAATCTGCTTTCGATTTCAAAGCATCTGGGCGCGGATATGTCCTCAAGATTTATTCCGCCAAAAACAGGAGCTATGGCTTTTATAGTTTTGATTATGTCTTCCGTATCCTGCGTATCTAGACAGAGTGGAAAAGCGTCTACGCCACCAAACCGTTTAAAAAGAGCGCACTTGCCTTCCATGACAGGCAATGCTCCTAAAGCCCCTAAGTTGCCCAAGCCTAAAACAGCTGAACCGTCGCTTACCACTGCTATAGTGTTAGCTTTTATGGTCAGATCTTTTGCTAAGGCGGGATTTTCTGCAACAGCCAGGCTGACCGCCGCCACACCTGGAGTGTAGGCTTGGGAAAGATCTTCTTGGTTTTCTAAGGGGACTTTTAGCGCTGTGGCTATCTTCCCCTGGTGTTTTTTATGTAGAAGAAGTGATTGTTCTGAAAAATTCATAGTACTTTACTACTGTGGTTTTAGTGCTTCCTCGATCTTTTTCCTGACTTCTCCTATGCCACCAACTGTGATTTGCTCGTCATTAAAGAAAAATGTTGGGGTAGCAGACACTCCTAGTGCGTTGCCATCTGCTGCGTCCTGCGAAACTCTTGCCCTGCGAGCGTTGTCACTGAAAGCTGTCTGATACTCTTGTTGGTTTAGGCCCAGGTCTGAAGCAAAGGTTAAGAATTGGCCTGTGGGGTCTGGTAAGGTAGACCACTCCGACTGTTTTTGGTAGAGAAGGTCGACCATCTCAAAAAACTTGCCTTGCGCTCCGGCTGCTTCAGCAGCGTATGCCGCATCTTTGGCATTGGGGTGGATGTTAAGTGGAAAATGCCTGTAAACAAATTTGACTTTATCTTTGTACTGTTCAACTAACTGGTCAACTGCTGGATTTACTTGAGAGCAGGCCGGGCACTGTAAGTCAGCAAATTCAGTAACAACGATCTTAGAGTCTTTGTTGCCTTTTACGTTGGGTGTTTCGCGGTTTAAGGCTTCTAGGTTGTTTTGGGCCACTTTAGGCGCATATTTTTCTTGGTTTTGTAGCAGGAAAAATCCTGACACAAGTGCCACCAGCACTATGCCAACTACTAAGATGATAAGCTTGAGTTCTTTAGTCATTGTTTTTTTGATTAATTATTTGATATCGAAAATAAAATAAAATCACGGTTAAGGCTAAGAATCCCAAAAGGGCAAACTGCGGCACATCTAGAAAGCCGAAGACAGACAGGTACCGGTTACTACAAGATACGCCAGAGGTACAAGCAGCCAACTGCTCTTTTACTATGTCATAGTAGATGAGGTTCTGATAGATGGCAACCAAAAGTCCGGCCACGCTTAGAGGTAGGGTGTAGCGATATATGTACCTATCTCGGAACGCGATGCCTATAGGTAGCAGTAAGGTGAGCGGATACATAAAAACTCTTTGCCACCAACATAAAACGCAAGGCGCCAGTTTTAAAATTTCACTAAAATACAAACTGCCTAGCAGTCCAGCCAGACTCCCAAGCCAGGCGAGCAAGAGCAGGCCAACCGGCCATGGGTTGTCTTGGGTAAGTTTTGTTTTTTCGTTTTCCATTGTAAAGTTATCCTCTGTTAGAAATAATAATTATATACACAACATACAAAAGTAGCATACAAGCGGCTTGCCAGCGTTCCAGAGTGCGCCTTTTGCCTATAAACATCCAAGCAAATAGCGCAACTGATGCAAGGCCTCCAAAAAGCATATCAAAATTTAACTTTTGGTCAAAATATAGCGGGCTTATAAGGCTAGTTATACCTAGTATCCAAAAGATGTTGAAAATGTTTGAACCTACTACATTGCCAACAGCTAGCTCGGAGTTGCCCTTAAAGGCAGCAGCAGCGGAGGTTGCCAGTTCCGGTAGGGAAGTGCCTATAGCAACTATGGTTAGGCCTATCAAGCTTTCAGTTAGTCCAAAATAGCGGGCAATGTGGGTTGCGGATTCTACTATGAACTGTCCGCCGATCATGAGCCCGGCAAGTCCAGCCAAAAGGAAAAACACTGTTTTGGTCCAGCCTTGTAGACTATTTTGAGAGCTGGTCTGTGGATGGATTGCAGCTCTTCTTTTAACTAGGCTTGCAGTATAGTAAAGGAAGATAATGAAAAAACAAAGCAGGATAAGTCCGTCACCTGTTTGCAACAGGTGTGTGTTAGCGCCTTGTAGCCAAGTATCATTGACCAGTACACCTAGCACTACAAAAGCAAGCAGAGAGAAGGGGATTTCTTTCCAGACCGTGCCTTTGCTCATCTCAAGAGGATAGATGATGCCGGAAACACCTAAGATGAGTAGGATATTTGCGATGTTGCTACCTAGGATGTTGCCTATGGCTATGTCAGGAGCGTTATTGGCAACAGAAAAAAGGTTGACGAACATTTCCGGAGCAGATGTGCCGAAAGCGACTATGGTTAAGCCTATAAGGAGCTCAGACACGCCTAACTTGCGGGCTAAAGCCGAGGCTCCCGAAACCAGCATATCCGCACCTTTGAGCAAAAAAACGAACCCGGTCAATAACAAAAAAAGAGTAAGCATATTATCTCGGTGTTTACCTAAGTATTATACCAGATTACGCACCATGTCATTGCTTGGCAGAGGTCTTGATATGAAGAAGTATTTGTTAGAACTTATCCGGAAAATCCGATTTAGTCATTCCAAACTCTTACCCCCCCTGTCATTCCAGCCTCCTCTTTCTGTCATTCCAGCGAAGAGGTGCTTGTCCGCCTTTGGCGGAGAATCCAGGTCATAATTTCTGGATCCTGAATTGCCCTCCAGAGTGGCTTTGAAAACAAGTCCTGTAAAAGCATTGATTTTTCGGAGATTATCTATTATAATCATCCAAGTGAATAAGGTTTTAACATGATCTAACTGATCGGCAGTCGTCCACATGATCTAGAACCTATCTGAAAAATACTATTCTGTCATTCCAAACCCTGTACAATCTGTCATTCCTTCCACCTTTTCTGTCATTCCAGCGAAGAGGTGCTTGTCCGCCTTTGGCGGAGAATCCAGGTCATAATTTCTGGATCCTGATTTTCATCAGGATGACGGAGGGGGATAAAGTGGATTCTGAATCCCTCCTAAGCTCAGAGCTCCGGCGGGCAGGCAAGTTCAGGATGACGGATAGAAGTTAAAACATTTTCCAGATAGCTTCTAGTAAGATGTACTTATATAAGTGAATTTTTGTAAGTTTACCATGGCGGTATTCCGCCATAGGCGGACAGGCTGTCTAGTGGTTCCGCCAAAGGGCGGACAAGTAGGACAGGTGGTTCTTCCGCCAAAGGCGGACCCGCCTCTGGCGGGCATCCACTTGATCTAGTAAGATGTACTTATATAAGTGAATTTTTGTAAGTTTACCATGGCGGTATCGT
>CAYYEK010000020.1:0-14530 GCA_964470855.1 uncultured Candidatus Saccharibacteria bacterium | reverse complement strand
GTCAGAAGCTTTTGTTATAGTGATTAATTGTAAAGTAGTTTTCGAACATGCTCACAGTGGATCTCCCGGAACCTTGGTGCGTGAAATACCTTCAACTTTTCAGGAAGACGGTTTTTGGCTAGGCTGGCTTTGGCTAGACCCGAAGTTTGGAAAAGTATATATGGAGCTGAACGACGAAGAGAAATTTTTAAGCAGTGACAATAAACAGGCTCTTCTGGCGAAATTACTACAGTTTGATTTTTCTAACCTTCAAAGTTAGTATGGAAAAAGTAAAATTAACAGCTAGAGATGGGGTGGAGATCGCTGGGCTTTGGTGGGATAAGGGCGGCGGTCGGTCAGCTTTGCTTTTGCATATGATGCCGGCCACTAAGGAAAGCTGGATCCCGTTAGCTGAGCAATTGTCTGCTAAGGGGTTGAATGTGCTGGCCATAGACTTCCGCGGACATGGCGAGAGCGGGGGTGGGGATTATAGGAAATTTTCTGATGATGAGCATGGGTGGTACTTTGATGATGCCAAAGCTGCCAAGGCTTGGCTCCGGAGCAAGTATCCTGAAGGTGAACTGGTAGTTGCCGGGGCGAGCATTGGGGCCAATGTAGCTATCTATTTACTTGCAGAAAACAGTGATGTGCGTAGAGTTGTGGCTCTGTCGGCAGGGCAAAATTATCACGGGATAAATGCAGAGCAGGCGACTGTTGCCTTTCGTTCAGAGAGTCAGAAATTGCTGCTTATCGCAAGTTTAGACGATGGGGACAATTCAGTACAAAATCAATTGCTGCACGAGCTCTGTTTAGGTAGTGAACTTTTGATTGTTAGTGAAGGCGGGCACGGTACTGATCTGTTTATCACACATCCGGGTTTATTGGATAAGGTGGCTAATTATTTAATTAGCTAACTTTAAATATTGGCAGGTCAAAATCGTTTTTGCTTACCATTATCTGTTTAGAATCTATCCGAAAAATACTATTCTGTCATTCCAAACTAGATTTGGAATCCAGAATTTGGCTCATTTAATGGATCCTGAATCCTTCCTACGTCTAAAGCTTCGGCGGGCAGGCAAGTTCAGGATGACGGATAGGAGTAAAATTATTTTTCGGATAGGTTCTACTAATTACTCTTTACTTTTACTTATTTTTATGCAAAATCCTTGGGAGAATGCGCTTGGGCAATTAGCAGGTGCTGCACACTTTGGTAGCTTTGATCCAGATATAATTGCTAGGCTTCAACACGTGGATCGGTATGTGGAATCTGAAATACCGGTTAAAATGGATGATGGCAGTTTAAGTTTTTTTCGAGCTTTCAGAAGCCAACACAACGACTGGCGAGGGCCTTACAAGGGAGGTATCCGCTTTCACCCCCAAGTGTCCTTAGACGAAGTAAAGGCGCTAAGCTTTTGGATGACCATGAAAAACGCTGTGGTGGACGTACCGTTTGGTGGTGGCAAGGGTGGCGTGGTGGTTGATCCGAAAAGTCTGTCAGAAAAGGAGCTAGAACAACTTGCCCGCGGATTCGTCCAAAAAATGTTGCCCATTTTGGGCCCCACAACCGATGTGCCAGCTCCAGACGTCAACACTGGTAGCCGGGAAATGGATTGGATGGTGGAAGAGTTCCAAAAAGTCAATAGTCAAATGTCAAATGTCAAAAGTGGTGAGGTTCTAGGGTGTTTTACGGGGAAGTCGGTAGGAAAAGGGGGGAGCGAAGGCAGAACAGAAGCAACAGGGTTTGGTGGCGCTTGGGTGCTGGAAGAATTATTGAAGTCAATAGTCAATAGTTCCGCCGACAACAAGGCTTTGGCGGACAGGCATCTGTCAAAAGTAGACGAAGTCTCAGTGGCGGTTCAGGGGTTTGGCAATGTCGCCACTTATTTTGTAGAAAAAGCAAGAGAGCTTGGCTGGATGGTCGTGGCACTTTCCGACAGTCACGGCGGGGTCTTTAATCCAGCAGGGATAGACCTTGAGCAAGCTTTGGCTCATAAGAAAAAATTTGGACATTTGGCAGGTTTACCCGGGTCGACCGTGATCCCAGCAGAAGCCTTACTTTTGTTGGATGTAGATGTGTTGGCTCCGGCTGCCTTGGAAAATGTGATCACGGAGTCAGTGGCAAAAAATTTAAAAGCCAAAATAATTTTAGAGTTAGCCAATGGCCCGACTACCTCAGAAGCAGACCGAATTTTACAAGAGCGGGGAGTGGTGGTGGTACCAGATATCTTGGCCAACAGTGGAGGAGTTGCAACTAGTTATTTTGAATGGTATCAAAATATGCATAATGAGCAGTGGTCTAAAGAGCAGGTTTTAGACAAACTGCATAACAAGATGAAAACCGCTTTTCTTGCGGTATGGCAGATTCAAGCCGAACACGGAGTGAGTATGCGCGAGGCAGCTTATATTTTGGCTTTGCAGAGATTGGCTGCTGCGTATGCACAGGGATCGTGAGAGTAGCTGGGATTTTTATTTTTTACTTTTCGGGTGGGTTTTAGTTTGATGGCATTGTATCAACATTTTCACGGCCGCAGAAAAGATGGAGCGATCAGTTGTGGCGTTGCAGTTGGTAAGCTGGTATCGGTTACCGCGAAGAGATGGGGGAGGTGGCTTCCAGGACTTTGTACTTGTTATTGCTTGATATGAGACGGACTGCGTTGAAATTTTGTTCTAAGTATTGTTCGTATCGCAAAAAGTTGTTGGCCACTATGCGCAGGGTGCTACGTGAGGTGAGGTGCAGGGAGGCTTGTTTTAAAAAATTTTCCGTGTCCTCATAATGGGTATCTCTACCTTTGTGAAATGGTGGGTTGGCGACTATGAAGTTGTATTTGTATGCTAAATCCGAAAACAGATGAGTGGGGACTACTTGGCAGTTACTTATGCTGTTTTGCTTTAGGTTGTGGCGCGCAGAGGCTATGGCTAAAGAAGAAGAATCTGCCAGAGTGATGGAAGCTTGAGGAAATGCGTGGCTTAAGACCAAACCTAAGACTCCAGAACCACAACCCCAGTCTAAGAGCTTTAAGTTTTCATGGGGGGTTTTGATGGGAGGAATAGAAAATAGTGACTCCAGCAACAAGGCCGAGCCGTCATCAAGTTTGCCATGACTAAATACTCCCGGTAGAGTAGAGAAAGTTAACGATGGATGTCCTTTTTCTACAGGCAGTGTAAAACTTTTCCACCAGTTAACAAGGTTAAAATTAGGCTTGTTTAGGGTCGGGCTAGCAAGGTAAAAAGCGGAGTGTCTAGCGTTGTCGGTGAAGGTTACCGGGCCGATTACACTTTCCAAAGTTTTGCGAGCGGATTTTATACCCGCATTGTTCTGTCCTATAAGTCCTATCTCGGAGGTTTTAGAAGCTTTTGAAGCGATAAAAGTTAGAGTCAGTAAGATCTCTTCATCGCTTTTGGGCAGACACACTAGGGCTTGCTTAAATTTTTCTTCAAAGTCCCAAGTGGTATTGTAAACAGAATGCAGCCCCATGTCTTGGCATATACTATGAATCGCCCAGTCAGTTGTTAAGATGTAAAGCTTTTGTTTAGGTATGTGATCAACTATCGTGTTGACTGTGGCAAGTTCAGGGGGGTTTACCAAAAGCAGAGGCGCATGCAAAAGATGAGCGTTGCGCTTTAAAAGTTCAGTTGTGGGGTGGGAAGTGTACATAAGCTCATGTTATCATAAATATGACCTACGCACCGCTTAAGTTATGAAAATAGAAATAAGTCTCAAAACAGCTTTTGGCCTACTTCTTCGTTAAAATGCTGCGGTTATCCTCACCGTAGTAGTACTACGCCTTCAAATAATCCTCGCATTTTGCCTCGAATTAGTCCAAATGCGTAGGCCCTAATAAAATCATGTACGATTGCATCATCATCGGTGGCGGTCCGGCCGGCATGACCGCGGCCATTTACACTGCTCGCAAAAAGTTGAAAACCTTACTGCTGACCAAACAGTTGGGTGGTCAGATGGTATGGAGTAGCGATGTGGAAAATTATACAGGTTTTACCATGATCAGCGGCGCGGAGTTGGCGCTGAAGTTTACGGAACACTTAAAGACTCTGCCCGATGATCTGGAGGTAGTAGAGGGGGTGGAAGTGACTGCCTTAGAAAAAAATGTCACCAGTTTTACCGTAACCGACACTCAAGGCAAGGAGTATTTTACAAAGAGTATAATCATTGCCAGCGGCAAAAATCCTAGGCACCTCGGAGTCCCGGGAGAGCGGGAGTTTTATGGTAAAGGTGTGTCAGTGTGTGCTACTTGTGACGCGCCCCTTTATAAAAATAAAAATGTGGCGGTGGTGGGCGGCGGCAACAGCGCGCTGGACGCGTTATTGGCTTTGTCAAAAGTGGCGAAGACTATTTACAGTATAAATATCAACTCCCAACTGCAAGGCGATGGTGCTTTAAAAAAACGAGTAGAGAGCTGTCCAAATATCAAATTTTACTCTTTAACAAAAACTTTAGCGATTTTGGGGGAAAAAGGGGTGACTGGGATAAGGGTGCAAAAAAGTGGCGGCCAGGTGGAGGAGTTGTCGGTATCCGGAGTGTTTACTGAGATAGGCTATGAACCGGCCAACGCCTTTGATCTGCTTACGGAAAAGAACAGTAAGGGTGAGATCAGAGTTGATGCTAATTTAGCAACCTCGGTGTCAGGCATCTTTGCTGCCGGGGATATCAACGACTCATGGGGCGAACAAATCATAATCGCGGCTGGCGAGGGTGCCAAAGCCGCGATAGCTGTGAGTGAGTATCTGAACAAATCTAAATAGTGTGTTGTTTGGGTAGGTTAGTTCTTTTATGGTGCAGATTGATGATAAGTTTCATGTGATTGATAAAGTCTATATCTCGATCCTTGTATATATTTAACCTACCATTTTTAATGGGTATATTCTTAAGCTTCTCTAAAACAGTTTTAATAATGGATTTTTGGCCACTCGAGTCTTCGGGAAGTAAAAGAGTTGTCTTAGAAATGCCTTGATTGCTGTCTTTAAAGTAAATAGTATACAGCTTATCGTCCCCCGTTTCATACCAACCTTGACCAATTTCTATACTCTTGTAGAAATTATTTCGTTGGGTTTCAAAGGAAACGGGATTATCATCAATCCAATCGATGGTTACCAGCTCCTCTTTATTTCTTATAAATTCCTCAAAAATTACTTCGGGGGGGTGTCCTCCATGATATTTAATGGTAGCGCTTTTTCAACATGAGGTAAAATTAGCTGTGTTGGCTGTTCGTTAATATTTGACATAGATTTATTTTGTTTGTGATTAATTATTTACCCTTTCAACATACTCGCCGGTGCGGGTATCGACCAAGATGGTTTCTCCCTCTTTGATGAACAGGGGAGCATCTACTACCAAACCGGTTTCCAGAGTGATCTTTTTAGTAACGCTGCCACCCGAGTCTCCGCGCACACCAGGAGGGGAGTCAGTGACTTTGTATTTGACTTTTATCGGCAGTTCCACGGAGACGGGGTTGCCGTTGAATTTTAAGACGGACACTTCCAATCCTTCGGTTAAGAAGGGAACTTGTTCCGCAGTAACCTCTTTGGCAAAGTCTATTTGCTCAAAAGTTTCGCTACTCATAAAGTGCGTACCACCAGCATCCGCATAGAGGAAGGTGGCTTTTTCCCGAGCTACATCGGCCGCTTCTATCTTTTCTCCGAACTTAAAGCTGTACTCTAAGATTTTACCGGTGATGACATTGCGCAGTTTGGTTTGCATAACCGGCTTGCGTTGCGCGGTACGCATGCGGTTAGACCAGATCACCTGAAACGGCTCGCCGTTGTACAGGATGACGGTCCCAATTTTCATGTCGTTTAAATCCATAAAAACATGTGACAATTGACATTTTACCTTTGACGGTAAAGTCAACTGTTAAGTGTTAAAGGTCAAAAGTTGTTTAGGTTTAGGCTGATACGAAAGGCAAGAAGGCCATATGGCGTGCCCGCTTCAGCGCTTGGGTAACCAGCTTTTGGTGCTTTTGGCAGGAACCAGTTTTTTTGCGGTTCATGATTTTAGCGTGCGGCGACATAAAGCGGCGCAGCGCTGTGGTGTCCTTGTAGTCCAAGGTAGTGATTTTGTTGGCGCAGAGATAGCAATTCTTTTTTACTATCGGAGCGTCTTTTGGTGCAGGTCGCATAGAAGCAAGTTAAAGTTTAAAGATAAAAGTGAAAAGTTTATAAATTAGTTAGACTGCCTACGTATAGGTAGTATACTGGTAGGCAATTTTGATTTAAGCCAAGCTGAGTCAGTATTTTTATATTTTGTATTTATTTTTTAAACTGGCTTTTAGAATGGGATTTCGTCTACATTGATATCCTCGCCAGCTTGGATCACAGGTAGTTCTTCGGGTGCGTCCGGTTGGCCTGCGGGTTGGTTTGCCGGCGCTGCGAAGGGCGCGGCAGTTGCATTACCTGGTCCGGCAGATCCGCTGTCCAGCATGATCATGTTGTCTGCTATGATCTCTGTTCTGTAACGCTTTTGACCATCTTGGCCATCCCAGCTTCTGGTTTGCAGTCGGCCCTCTATGTATACGCGACGGCCTTTTTTTAGGTATTGGCCGGCGATCTCTCCCAGCTTACGCCAGAGCACGACATTGTGGTACTCGGTCTGCTCAACTTTTTGGCCGGTAGACTGGTTGGTGTAGACATAGCTAGTTGCAACACCTATTTGGCAAACTGAAATTCCTTGCGGAGTGGTTCGCATCTCCGGATCACGAGTGAGGCGTCCGATGATCATTACTTTGTTTAGGTCCATAAAATTGACACTTGACTTTTGACGATTGACATCTGACAAAGCAGTTCTTAGTCAATAGCCAAAGGTTAATGGTTAGATGGCGCTAGATGATGTCGTCGTTTAAAGCTGCTTCAATCTGTTCGTCTAGAGAAGCTTTGTCCTTCTCTGGTTCCATATCCAGCTTCAATTCTGGTGTGACAACGCTTGCCACTGGGGTTGGGATTTGTGGTTTTTCCTCGCTAGCTTCTTCGTTTCGGTTTTGTGACAGCTTGGCTTGTTCTGCTTGGTCTTTTTCTAAACGCTTTAAGTGCTCGTCTAGCTTGACCACCAGATGTCTGATGACACTGGTATTGGTCCTGATCTTGGTCTCCAGTGCGGGGACGTTGAGTGACGGCATAGCAAACCGGACCACTACGTAGTGGCCATTTTTTGTCTTCTTGATGGGGTAGGCGAGTTTCTTCTTGCCTAAGTGATTTTCTATGACTTCAGTCCCACCAAACTTTTCAATGTAGCCTTTGACTTCATCGGCAACATTTTGCACCTGATCATCGCCTACAAGCGCTGACAGGATGTAACACAACTCATATTGCGGCATGAAAGCTTCCTTTCATTTCTGTTCCTTTCAAAGCCAGATGGCATAAAAGCGCACCTAAAAGCCTTTCAAAACAGAAAATATGGTCTTAATTGTAAGAGCTTTTATCCCTTTTTGGGATTAAACTGTCCTAATTCTACCTATTATTTTTCACTTTGGCAAGCACTATACATTAAATCTAAAGTGGACTACATCGCCGTCCTGGATGATATATTCTTTTCCTTCTACACGAAGCCAGCCTTTGTCGCGGGCTTTTACATACCCTCCTGCTTCTAAGAGTTTGTCCCACTGGATCACTTCCGCTCGGATAAAGCCGTGCTCAAAATCGGTATGGATGATGCCAGCCGCTTGTGGGGCTTTGGTGCCTGTTCGGCAGGTCCAGGCTTTAGACTCTTTTGGCCCGGCTGTAATGAAAGTTACCAGCCCTAGGGTTTTGTAGGCTTGATGAATAATTTTGTCCAGGCCCGATTCAGGCAGGCCGAGCTCCCGCAAGTACTCTACCCGTTCTTCGTCGGACAGTTCGGCGAGTTCGGATTCTAGTTTTGCATCTATGGGGATGGCTTCTAGTTTTAAGCTGTCAGCTGAAAGCTTAAAAGACTTGTGTGTGAGGTCGTACTCGGAGTTGGCAACGTAGAGAAAAGGTTTGGCCGTTAAGAGCTGGATGTCTTTGCTGTTATCTTTTTCATCTTGCGTCAGCGTTACTGTGTTGGCCATATGGCCGGCTTCAAGCACGGCTTTGTACTTTTCCAATACCTGCTTTTTTACTACCATCTCCCGGTCGCCACTTTTGGCTAGTTTACTCACTGACTCTAACCGTTTTTCGATATTTTGTAGGTCAGCCAGTTGTAATTCTATGGCTATGGTTTCAGCATCGCTTTTAGGGTCAACTTTGCCGGAGACATGGATGATGTCTGGATTTTCAAAAACCCGGACCACTTCTAAGATCGCATCCACTTCGCGGATGTGGGAGAGGAACTGGTTACCCAAGCCTTCGCCCTTGTGCGCACCGCTAACTAGTCCGGCGATGTCTACAAATTCAATGGTGGTAGGTACAATTTTTTCACTATGCTCGAGCTCGGCTAGTTTAGCGAGGCGTTCGTCAGGCACACTCACTATGCCGACATTTGGGTCAATGGTCGCAAAGGGGTAGTTGGCGGCTTCTACCTTAGATTTGGTTATGGCGTTAAATAAGGTGGACTTGCCAACATTTGGCAGACCAACAATACCGATTTGGAAGGACATGGAAAATTAAAATTAAGAATTACGAATAAAGAATAACGAATAGGAAACCATCTTTAATCCTTGGCCTCTTATCCTTAACCAGAAGGAAAACAGATGGCCGTAAGCAGCGAGTAGTAAGCTATAAAGTAGTAAAAAGTAGTATGTAGGGGCGAGGCTTGCCCGCCCAGTTGATAGTACAAAATTAACAAGTTTAAAGGTTAACGTGTTAACGAATTGTGATAAATTCTATCATTCCTGCTTTTGCAGTAATTCAGGTCATCATTTATGGGCATTGAATCGCCTGCCATGTAGAATCGTAGAGTAGGGTGTGATCGGCCAGAATTATTACCCCGCGACTCAAAAGCTTTGAAGTTCTGCTTACAACTGGTATCTTATATAAAATCCTGAAATTTTGCCAGTATAGCCTGTGAGAGTGGGGGAGGGGTCACTTTTTGTCAGTAGGTGTATAATTGCATTAAATAAGAAAATACATATATGCAAGTAGATGCGACGATTTATAAGGCTTATGATATCCGGGGGGTGTATCCTGCCCAACTCAATGAAGCGGTGGCGTTTGAAACCGCTCGCGCCTTTGCCAAACTTTTAGAGGGGGAAAATCCTGGACAGAAATTACAGGTGGTGGTCGGTGGTGATATGCGTCTTTCCACACCTAGTCTGAAGGCTGAAGTCATAAAAGGTTTAGTAAGTTTAGGGGTAGATGTGATAGATGTGGGCCTTGTGTCCACGCCTACGTTTTATTTTGCAGTGGCGCACCTAAAGACAGCGGGAGGAATGCAGGTGTCTGCTTCGCATAATCCAGCCGAGTGGAATGGGATTAAAATTGTACGATCCAATGCGGTTCCAGTTAGTCGGGACACAGGTATCCAGACGCTTCTGGGGATGGTGCAGGCTGGGGTGGAGGAGCAATCCGGATTAACACCTGGTCAGGTGGTAAGTAGGGAGGGGATTTTACAGGAGTTGCTAGATGATTTGTGGACGCGGGTGGATACAGCGAAGATCAAACCAGGCAGGGTTGTCTTGGACGCAGCCAATGCTATGGGTGGCCCGGACTACCTGGCTTTGTTTAACCGATTGGGTTTTGAGGTGGTGGAATTAAATACGACACTTGACGGTTCGTTTCCAGCCCACGAGGCCGACCCTTTTAAGGAAGAAAATTTAAAACAGCTTATAGAAAAAGTCAGAGATACGGACGCTGTTCTTGGGGTAGCACCGGACGGAGACGCGGATCGGATCTTTTTTACGGACGAGCAGGGAACGCCAGTTCACCCTGCAATATTACGCGGATTGGCCGCGCAGATAGAGTTGACTCAACACCCTGGTGCGGTGGTTGCTTATGATATTCGCCCGGGTAGGATCACCCAAGATATGATTGACCAGTATCAAGGCAAGGCGCTGGTTACGCCGGTTGGCCATTCGCTGATCAAGGAAGCAATGCTAAAGGCCGGGGCGATTTTTGGTGGGGAATCAAGCGGCCATTTTTTTTACAGGATGCCCTATGGTACATTTGAGGTGCCGCTCTTGCTAACTTTGAAGCTGTTGGTGTTTTTATCAGAGCAGGGTCGTCCGTTTTCTGAGGTACTCAAACCGTTTGAGCGTTACAGCCACTCTGGAGAGATCAATACTAAAGTCGGAAGCCGAGAAGAGGTAGAAGCCAAGCTTTCCCAGATCAAGAACAAGTACCATGACGGCAAGCAGATTTACATAGACGGTATAACCGTAGAATATCCCGAAGTTTGGTTCAATGTGCGGGCGTCCAACACCGAACCGGTAATCCGTCTGACTGTTGAAGGGCTGAGTAAGGAGACGATGGAAGCCAAACGTGACGAGCTACTTGCCTTGATAAGGGCGTAAAAAATTTGCTAAAAGTGGTGGAAAATGATATAATTATATAAATAGTTATCATTATTTGAAATCCAAAACAAAATGCGAAAAATACAAAACACTGCTCTCTTTCTAGTAGTGGTGGTGTCGCTTCTGGTAGCTGGTGCTGACCGGGCTTTTGCTTTAACCGCCAGCAGTGGGCAGGTGAGTAGCATCACCTCGACCAGTGCTAAGGTTACATGGACCACAGACTTACCGGCTGACTCGGAAGTGGCGTATGTCCCATACGACGCTCCTGAATCGGAAACCCCAAAATATATCACAGTGGCCGAACTGGTAAAATCACACAGCATTACAGTCACTGGGTTAACCCCTGCTACGAAGTATGTGATCGCTGCTAGCTCCATGGATGAAAATCAGGATGTTGGCTATATCCAAGACATGGTTTTTACGACTTTATCTGCCACAAGCGGTCAATCCCAGTCCAATACTTCAACTGCTACAACCGGACAAACTACCAATACTCAAAATACAACTAGTCAAACTACCTCAAACCAAACATCAGGACAGGGTACTTCTGGAACAGGTTTACAATACAGCGACCTGCTAGCCGATCAAGTGACTAAGGGTTTACAGTTTAGTGATTTGTTTTCCGAGCAGCAGTTTTTTGACAGTGCTCCAAAAAACAACAGCGCGGCTTCCACTTCAGAGTCGGAAGTTTTCAAAGGGAAGTATCCTACCGGGACCTTGGCGCTCGAAGGTGGTGTGGTATATTTTCTTATGCAAAAAGACGGGGTGAAGATACCGTTTACTTCTTGGGAGGCTTTTATTGGGCTTGGATATACAAGCAGTCAAATTCAGAAAAGTCTGGACTTGAGTAGCTACAGAACTGCTCTCTCCTACAAACTTTCTTCAGGTATGCAAGAGCATCCGTGGGGGAGTTGTTTGCGTGCACCCGATAGCTTTACTGTTTACTACCATCATCCTTCGGGGATGATCGGTGTTCCCAATATGGAAGTGTTGAGCTCTCTTAGTTGTCGGGTAATAATGATGAACGGCGCAGACCAGCAGGTGGCCAGAGCTGGTCAGCCAGTGCTTTCTGTTAACGATACCCGCAGGTTATAATTGATTTTCCGTCATGAGAAGATTATATACGAACGCAATTTTTTTAGTGCTGACGGTTTTGCTTTTTGTTAGATTCACTGATCAGACCGCAGCCCAAACAAGCCCCCTAGCTCCGCAAAACATTCAGGTTTCTGAGCTGGCCTCAAGTTCAGCGTCTATTTCTTGGACCACTCTCCAATCTGGAGACAGTTGGGTGGGGTATAGCCCTGCTTCGGGAGGAGCCCAACAACAAAAACAATCTTCAATTTCTACTACCCAACATAAGGTTAATCTTTCAGGACTTTTACCGGATACCAAGTATATCTATGAGGTTAATTCTTCAAATGCTTTTGGTGATACAGGGTATGCTACTGGTCTAGAGTTTAAAACACTTCCTTCGTCCGTCTCAAACATAGGAGGAAATACGATTCTGACAACTGGTAGCCTGGCTTCAGATGCCGGGACGGTGTATTTTATAATGTTTAGAGATAAAATAAAAATTCCCTTTACTACTCCGGAAGCTTTTTTGGGTTTGGGTTATGCTTGGAAAAATGTTCAAGTTACTAGTCTAGCTTCGTATAAACGAGCGGAGGGTTACTATTTGAGTAGCCCTACGCAGGAGCATCCTTGGGGCAGTTGGTTAGTGTGGCGGGATGGGACAGTTTACTACCACCATTTTTCCGGCATGATACCGGTACCTTCCTGGCAAATTTTTTTGGATAATGGTGGCAGACAAGAATTGATCGTTCCTATGAACCGGGCAGATGAGCAGGTTTGGGAAAAAGCTCCGAATCTTCCTGTTTTAGTGTCATCTGATGAACGTATATTGTAGCTAACAAATACGGACACCCTTTCTTAGTGCCCGTGCATGCGTTGATGATAAGAGAGCTGGACTGTCTAAAAATAATAACTTTAGTGTTACAGTAGGCCTAACTTTTGTTTGACCTCCGAGAAAGTAAGAGAGGCTACTCGTCTTGCTTTTTGCGCACCGTCTCCCAGGATTTGGGCCAAGCGGTCCGGACGCGCGAGAAGCTCTTTTTTCTTTTCTCTGAATTCCGCAAAGTGGCTAGCTATATCGCTGGCCAGGACTGTTTTGAGCTCGCTATTTTTAAGCTCTCCTGTGCGGGCTGCGGACTGAAAATGAGCGATGTGTTCTTGGCTACCAAACTGTGACAGGAGGAACATCAGATTTTGCGCCCCTCGGCTTTCAGCCTTTGTGTCTGAACCGGTAGTGGCTTTTTTGAGTTTTGAAAGTATATCTTCTGGCTCGTCGTCTATAAATACAGAACCTTTTGGCTCGGACTTGCTCATCTTGCGTTCCGGCTCGGTAAGGCTCATTATGCGTAGTGGTTTTAGCGCGAAATTCTTAGGCTCCGGAAAAGTTTCTCCAAACTGTTTGTTAAATTTGCGGGCAATGATGCGGGTTAGCTCCAAGTGTTGCATCTGGTCCTCGCCGACTGGGACCAAGGTGGGTTTGTATAGCAAAATATCCGCTGCCATAAGGGTAGGGTAGTTGAGCAGCCCTGCGCCCACACCAGCGCTTCCTTGCCTTTTAGATTTGTCTTTATACTGGGTCATGCGCTCCAGTTCACCTAGGGGTGTGAGGCAGTTTAAAATCCAGCCCAAAGAAGCGTGTTCTAAGACATGGCTTTGGATGAAAATCGTTGACTTTTCTGGATCAAGGCCAGCTGCTAGGTAACTGGCAGCCAGGTCTAAAGTGTTGCTCTTCAAGTCTTTCGGACTTTGGGGGACAGTTATGGCATGTAGGTCTACTATGATGAAGTAGTAGTCTTTATTGCTCTGGTTTTGTAGCTCTAGAAATTGCTTGATAGCACCTAGGTACACTCCCACATGTAGTTTACCCGAAGGCTGAATCCCTGAAACTATAACTTCTTTTTTCATAGAAAAAGTATAGCAAGTAGGTGGGGCCTTGTAAAAAAGGATAAAAAGATGGTGCCCATCACTTAAGTGATGGGCACCATCTGTGTGGCAAACTTGATGGGCATCTTCCCGAAGATGCCCATCAAGTTTTTACATCCATGGCAGAAGCTAATGGCAGAAAACAAAAACTCAGCAGCTGTTTAGCTACTGAGTTTTAGATTGTTTAATCACTGTTTACTAAGCTCATCTTCTAGTCTGTTTGGGTCCACAAAGCCACTCTCGTCTGCAATATCTGCCATAATTTGTTCTCTTGTTCTCCTGCGTTTGTTGGCATCGGCAAGTGAAAATACTCTATTTGCTAGCAATTCCTCAGCTGCAGGATTTTGCTCTGTTAATCTTGTGGGGTTACCTCTTAGAACATCGCCGTACTTGGTTTTACCCCCCCCCGCTTTGCTTACGTTTACCATAAAGTTGAAAATTAATTATCTACATTATGGCTCGCATCTGGTTTGTCGTCAAATCATTGTCTGAATAGAGAGCTACTGGTGGTTGTCTATCTTAAAAATTATAAGGTTTCCAAGGTTGTCAAACACTCCGAGCGCTCTAAATTGCTTGTTGATTCGGAAATACCATATCCCGCTTCCTTTTGGCGATCTTTCTTTGAATTTGGTTTGTAATACGTTACCGCTAAGTAAGTATAGCTTAGCTTTTTTATACTGGGCAACAAGCCCGCGCTTTGCAAGATAGGGTAGAATCTTTTTCTCCTCAAATATCTGCCTAGGCTTTGGCATATTTACAGATTAAGCAAGTCTTTCTTTTTTAAACTTTTTGCTTTCTTAGCTTGCTTATTCAAAGTCGGGGTAGCTTCGCTAGAGGGAAGTTCTAGTAGCTCTGGTGTAGTAATTTTTTGCTTATATTCGCTGATATGGACTAAAACAGCCACTGGTTTGTTGTTCACCAGGATGATTTTTGGCTTGCTTTGTAGATTGGCTAAGGCGCGTTTCGTATAGACTCTGAGGTCTGTCACGGAGATAAGCTGATCTTGAATCATGTAGTTAAATTTAACATTATATTTGTATATACATATTCTACTCTGTTGGTTATTTTGTCAAGTCAAGCCCAAGGCTTAAAAAGATGGTGCCCATCACTTAAGTGATGGGCACCATCTAAATAAAAATATA
>CAYYEK010000019.1:0-14651 GCA_964470855.1 uncultured Candidatus Saccharibacteria bacterium | reverse complement strand
AACCTTGGGCGAGCTGATGTCAATCAGGTCTATAAGATAACCGGCAATCACGGATTTAAAGCTACGGTTGATCCGAGTAAAAATTTTGACAACACCAGCAAGGCAAATGTGATATATACAACTGCCATAGCAGATGCGCGCCCTCACTCTTTATATGTGTATGCTATAGACAGTAACGGTAACACCAATCCTTTGATAGGTGGTAACCCAAAAACTTTAAGTAGTAAACCGGTCGTTTCCACCAATACGGGTTCGGGAAGTGGGGCGGGGGGTTCGAGTAGGCATAACTATCAATCTGGTTGTAAAGGCACCTATGCTACTCCGCGGATGGAAATCAAAGTTGATCCAAATCAGGTAGTGCGTGATGGGCGACCAAACTTCGAAACCGAACCGCTCATTTCTGTGTACTGGAAAGATGGCAAGCCCGTAGCTGATATAAGTGGGTATAAGCCAACTAGTACAGATGGGACGTCGCCGACTGGGACCCCAACTATAACTAACGTAAAGATGACGTACTCCAAAGGTGGTCAATCTCTAACAGCGGACGGTCGTTTCGATGTGCAGGTGGGTGAAAGTATAACCGTGGAAAATGGTAAGTCCATGTACTCTGCGGACTTGCATGATCTGAAGGAAGGTGAAACCATCTCTGCTCTTATTCCATGGCCATGCATATCGGTCGGGTACAATGACATTTTAGGAGGACAGCAGTGTGGCGAAGGCCAAGACGGGACGTGTAACGGAGAATTAGACGCATTTTTAGGGATGTACTGGGGGCAGGAAAATGGTATTAAGCTTGGAGACTACGAAATTTGGTATCGGGTAGATGTTAGTGCTGACAAGTTTAAAGGAGGGGATGGAAAGAGTCCTCAAGATTATGCAACCAATGGCTGGAAGATTTACGATGATGTCAAATGTGCCATAGGTGGAGATGGGGGTTATAAGCAGCATTGCATCCGTTTACCGGTAGAAGGGTGGACCATCAAGGCTTACACTAAGATGAAAAAAGAGGTAGCTGGTCCGGGAGGTAAAACTTTCCCAACTGGCCACCGGAGCCTAACCAATATCAAAACTTGGCAAACCTGGTAACCGCTTAGCTTAGATACACCAAAAGCCTTCTTGAACCTTCAAGAAGGCTTTTAGTGTAGTATGAATATAAGATCTATGCGATATTCGACCTGCACATCTCTAAGTGAATACTCTAGTTGTTTACGGAATTGATCTGGTTCAACGACATTAAATATCTTGATGATGTATTTTCCACCAGACTCTGCTTGTTTTTTGATTAGACTTGTTATGTGTTTTGGATGATCGTAAGATGTGGAGGCATCATAATATTTTATCAATATCTTCCAACCCCTTTGTTCCCAGTTTCGATAGGTTGTTTGATTTAGTTTTGTCGGCGGGTAGAAAGTGCAGAAAAACTTCTCGTAGTCTTCGTGTCCCATAAGTTTTATCGGTTGCTAAAAGAATACAATACATTGTCCGGGTTGTGCAAAATGAACGCCCGCTCCAGATTTACGGGGCGGGCGTATGTTAAGCTGTTTTTGAACACTTTTTCTGGAAAGGGGTTATTTATCTTTACTAAACCAGTCCGAGCTGGTGGCATCAAAGCTACCCCAGGAAAATTCAGTGTCCGAGCTTTGATCGGGCAGGCTGTAGATAAACTTACCACCAAAAGAATTTTGGTATTTTTCTAACAGCGCTTGGAAGTCTGCCTTGGCCGCATCAAGTCCACTTTGGTATTTGGCACGGAAAGTCTCAAGTTGGGTTTGGTAAGTTTTTAAGGTGTTTGTGTATGTTTCTGCCTTGCTCTTTAGTTGTCGCATTGTGGCTTCAAACTCTTTCTGTGCTTGAGAAGATGATTTACCAGCCGCACAGTCAGTTTTGGCCTTTGTCACAGCTGCTGTTACTTGCGTTCTCAACTCGGCTGTAGCCTTCTTGTTTTCGGCTAGCACTTTTTGTACCATTGGCTGCATGTTAGACTCATAGTCTTGTCTTGCGCTATCCAGACTGCCTTGATACTTCTTTTTCAATGTTTTAAGCTCTGTTACAAAAGCTTTAATTTCAGCGGGTTTGGTACCTTGCTGGGCCACAAACTGTTCAACCAGCTGACTTTGATTGTCAAGTTCTCCTGTGTGGATGGTTCTGGTTTGCTTGATTTTTTCGTAATCCGCATCCCAGTTTTGTCGGGTTTTTCCTTCCTGGTGGTTAGAGTATTGAAGGTTGGCTATGGCCTGTTTTTTTTGAAAAGCGGAGCTAAATTTGTCGCCGTAGGCATTCACTGCCTGACAAAAATCCATATTTTTTATGGTTTGTTTTTGACCGGTGGATGCTGTTTGGTTTAGAAGATTAGCGTACCGGGCAAAGTCAAAACTACTCGAACTCGTCGGGAAATTAATGTCTCCGAGATTGCCTAGCTTAGAAAACTCGGCGAATTCTTCAAGGGCGGTGTTTTGCAGACTTTTAAACAACTCACCAGGGTCCTGCGTGGCGGTATTGAAATTTTGTGTTGCAAATCTGTTAGTATCGAGCCTGCTAAATCTAAACGCCGTCTCGTATTCTGCTGCTTTGGTGGCAAGAGCGGCAATCTGTTTTTCACTTGTATTACTGCCGATGGTAAAACCGCCTATGCCTCCCCCTATAAAAGAGGCTGTTGCTACTAAGGCTAGTATTGCGACAAGTTGCTTTTTTTTCATATTAATCTACTTTATTGATCATGGGTGAATTATACCACAAAGGCTTTTTAGAAAGCATTGTGTTGGAGTATAAGTATGGGAGGTTTTGTGATAGAATAGACGAAGAGATATGTCTTTGAAACTAAAGATTTATGGGTATATAGGTTTTGGAGCGTTGCTGGTTTTGGGTGTGGTCGGGTGGTTGGTTTATCGTCAAGACTTTCAGGAACAGCAAAGTGTTGCGGATTTCGCCAGGGAGGTCGTGGTTGATACAAATCAGCGTTACCAGACTTTTACAGCTTGGGAGGCTACTCCCCAAGCGGCACAAACGCACTACAAAGACCAGATGTTGAACTACGAAGAGAATCCGGTTTTTCAAAAGCTTAAAGAGGATATTTATACCAAAACCGTTGACCTCGGCATAAACCGAGTCAGGCTAGAGATCCGTAGCGGGATAGAAAATCCAGTCGATTACCCTTCCCAGCGGATTGCCGGCACCATTGACCGTGACACGTATCGCAAGTACCGTTATGAGATAATCAATGACAACGCCGACCCATTTTCCATAGATCCAGCAGGGTTTGTGTTTAGCGACTTAGACGACACCATAGAGTCCATGGCGTTGCCTTTAAAGCAGCGGGTGGAAGCTAAGGGCGAGCGTTTTTATGTAAATTTGTGCTATGTGGATTTTGGGTCGTCTACTTTTGAACACTTTCAAGATCCGGAAGAATTTGCGGAGCTCATGCAAGCGGTTTTTGTTCATATAAAATCCAAATACGGCTTTGCGCCAGACACCGTAGAATGGTTGGAACCAGATAATACTCCCTGGACCGGCACCAGGATCGGACAGGCTATAAAAGCCAGCTCCGGAAGGCTTGCGACTTTTGGCTTTAGTCCCAAGTACGTAGTACCTTCCGTGACTAATATCAACAATGCGTTGCCGTATTTTAATGACATCCTGGGCGTGTTGGGTAACTCTTTGGCTAGCCAAAACTTAGCAGAGCTGTCATATCATCGTTACTGGGGCGCTACTCCGGAAGCCCTTCGTGCTATCCGAGACAGAGCAAAAAGTTTAGGCATCGGTACAGCCCATCTGGAACTGATAGGAGCCGATGATGCCGCGCTGCGGGCAGATTTAACCTTGGCTGACAACACCGCTTGGTCACAGTACACTATTGCTTGGCCAATGAGCGGGGGTACTGATGATGGCGGTAAATATTTTTTGATAGACGATAGTAATCCAGACAACCCCAAGCTTGTTATGGCCGAGCGCACCAGATACCTCCAACAGTATATGCGCTATATTCGTCCTGGCGCGGTAAGGGTAAATGCAAGGAGTGCGGATAGTACCCTTGAGCCGGTCGCGTTTGTAAATGCCAACAACCGTCCTGTGGTGGTAGTTAAAGCGGGGTTACCAGGACAAGTGTTGGTCCGTGGATTGACTGACGGCACATACGGTGTGACCTATACCGGGCAGTCCGCGACTTTAGCTGCTTTACCAGACGTAACTGTAGAGAATGGGCAGACTGTTAGCTTAACTTTGCCTATTTCCGGAGTGTTTACCTTGTTTTATAAAGCAGCTGGTACTTCAGGGGGAAATCCACCGCCAACTGATGGGCAGTACGGCGAAGCTCCTAAGATTATTAAATTTACCACAGAGCCCTCCCAGGTGAAAGCAGGGGCAGAAGTCAGGTTGGCTTGGCAAACAAGCGGGGCGGAGAAAGTACTAATCATGCCAGGATTGGGTGAGCAAGCGGTTAGTGGGCAGCTGACTGTAAAGCCCAGTGTAGATACAACATATGCTTTAGTTGTCCAAAATGCGTTTGGTGAAGCTGTGCAGGAGCTTTTAGTTTTGGTAGAAAATGATCCTGATATAACTCCACCGCCAGTTACAGAACCACCCCCAGCTCCTAAACTGTCCGTGGTTTTTATAGCCCCGGAGAGTAAACAGACTGTTTCAGGTCGGGTGGAGGTTAGGGCGCAAATCCAAGCCGAAGCTGGTTTGAGGTCAGTTAAGATTAGTGTACCTAACCAAGCGGGTTTGGCAGTGCCCACCAGCTTGACTCCGGTGTACTTTTGGGACACTGGGCGGATCGGCAACGGCCGCTATGAGCTGTTATGGCAGGTAGAGGATAATGTAGGCCAAAAGGCGGAAGCTAAATTGTCCGTAGCGGTGCTTAACCAGACCACTACACCTTCTCCTTTTTTGTCAGAGGTGCCAACAATTGTACCGCCAGCTCCGCAAATAACAGCAGCCAAGTATGCAACCGGCGCTTTGGCTCTGGAAGGTGGGACTGTTTACTGGCTTAACCGTACTCACAAGATTCCGTTTACCAACGCTGCTGCTTTTACAGGTTTGGGGTATAGTTTTACTAATGTCATAAGCGGGGCGGACACCAGCAGTTTAGTGTTGCCTAGGACTTATATGATCCGTGCTGCCACAGAAGAGCATCCGTGGGGTAGCTGGCTTTTGGCTAGCAGTGGTACGGTTTACTACAGTCACGAATCTGGGCTTATCGCGGTTCCATCTTGGGAAGTATTTTTGGGCAATGGTGGACAGGCCAAGTTTTTAGTGCCATTAAACGAGGCGGACAAGAGTAGACTCCGCGCGCAAAGTACTTTGCCACTGCTAAAATCAGCTGACTCACGGGTTGTGTATTAAAAAGGTAAAGAAATTTACCCTGAAGATTTTGGTGTATGTATTTTCTAGACCGTGAACATGCAGGAGAACTTTTGGCCAAAGCTTTAAGCTTATATCGCGGTCCGGACACAGTTGTTTACGCGTTGCCTAGGGGCGGGGTCGTGCTGGGGGCGGTAGTAGCGCGGGAGTTGCATGCCCCTTTGAGCCTCTTGGTACCTAGAAAAATCGGCCATCCGGAAAATCCTGAATTTGCTATCGCTGCTGTTGGTGAAGACGGGGAGCTGATTGGCAGCCAAGCTCTACACTATGTGGATCAGGGTTGGTTAAGGCAGGAAGCTGAGCGCCAAACACTTGAGGCGCAAAGAAGAAAGAAGGTTTTTTTGAAAGACCAAAAACAGCTCAATCCTCAGAACAAGGTTTGTCTGATAGTGGATGATGGTCTGGCCACCGGCCTTACGATGCGCGCAGCGGTGGCAGGATTGCGTAAACAGAAAGCCGGAAAGATCGTTGTAGCGGTGCCAGTTGGTCCGGCAGATACGGTTCAGATCTTGCTTAAAGAAGCAGATGAGTGCATATGTCTTTACACCCCGAAGGATTTTAGGGGCAGTATTGGGTATTATTATCAAAATTTTGCTCAAGTAGAAGACGCTGAAGTTGTGTCAATTATGGATAAAAGCAAACCAATTAAAGTATCTTAAAGCATATGGCAAAAATTTTACTTGCTGACGATGATGAAATGATGGTGGATTTGTATAAGATGAAGTTGGGGAAGGCTGGTTTTGATTTGGCGGTTGCTGCCCTGCCAGAGGAAGTGTGGCCGATATTGGAGAGAGAAGATGTATCTTTGGTGTTGATGGATCGAAGGTTGGGAAGTGGGGATGGGCTTCAAGTCGCAGAACAGATCCGGGCAATGGAAAAATACGCGAATACGCCGATTATTTTTCTATCCAACCAGGACCCAACTGGCGAAGATATGGAAAAGATAGATCGGCTTGGCCATGCCGAATACTTGGTCAAAGAACACATTGACCTCGCGGAGTTGGTTAAGAGCATCCAGCAGAAACTAGTTTGAGCCAGAAGTTTTTTGAGTTGATTTTCTGACTTTTTTTAGACTGAAGCTGAAAGTGCTGCCTTGTTCCGGAGCGGAGGTTACCCAGATCTGTCCTCCCATTTTTTCTACTATTTGCTTGACTATAAACAAGCCCAACCCGGTGCCGGAGATGGAAGCGGTTTTTGTGTTTTTTACGCGGTAAAATTTTTCAAACAACTTTGCCTGTTCCTCCTGACTCATGCCAATGCCATCGTCTTTTATGTGTGTCACCAGCATCCCCGGCTGCTGCTCATGAAAGATTTCTATAGTACCTTTGGCTGGGGTGTATTTGATGGCGTTGCCAACTAGGTTGATCAACACTTCTTTTAGTCGGTCATTGTCAGCTGCGACTATACCGGACTTGCTTGAGTCGTACCGGATGGTTTGCTGCTTGTCGTTTGCCAAGGGGAGTAACTCTTTGGTGACGCTGTCTATAGCGGTTGCCAGGTCAGTTGGGGTGACTTCAATTTTCAGCCGGCCAGCATCATTTCTGGCTACTTGCAGTAAGTCTTCCACCAGTTGAATCAACCGCTGGTTAGCAGTTTGTACCTGCTCCAGCATTTGCTTGGCTTCATCGCCTAGGGTTCCAGCCTCTCCGTTTAGCACCATGCTCAGGTAACCTTTAATCGCGGTGACTGGCGTGCGTAGTTCATGGGAAGCGATGAACACAAATTCGTCTTTGAGTTCTTCTAAACGTTTTAAGCCTTTGATCATCTGATTATGTGCTTCGCCCAACTGTTCCAGTTCATCGCCCGTGCTTATGTTCACAGGTTGGTCAAATTTGCCTTGAGCAACCAATTGCGCTCCGGCTTCCAACAAGCGGATCGGGCGGACGATGCGGGACGAAACGATGAAGCTAAAAATCACAGCCAGTAGTAGCACGGCCAGAAGCGCTAGCATAAGCTGTTGGCGAACAGTATTGACTATCATATCCGCATCGCTGGCCGGCCACTCGGCTACCAATCGCAAAGGTAGTCCTGGAACATTTTTGTTTAAGCCTATGACATGCTCTCCATTTAGCCCCAAGTAACGCTCGGTGCTACTGCCAGTCGGTAGGGTAGCCCGATTAGGTGTGGGTAGGTCTGGCCGGCTGGCGTAGAGTACGCGGCCAGTTTGGTCTAACAAATACAGATAGCCTGTGTTGCCTAGGTTAATTAGTCGGAGTACTCGTGAAAGCCTGCTCAGCTTTAGGTCTGCTGTTAAAACCATGATCACTTCAGGCTGCTTTTCTTCATCCGGATTTGGGGTATTGTGAATGGGTACCGCCAGCGTGATCATTGGTCCTTCTGCTGTGTGGTAGATTTCGCTTTTATATGTACCGCCAGTACTGGCTACGATGAATTTTTTTGTTTGGGTTAAGTTTTGGAGCAGCTCGGGGTCGGTCAGGGTTTCTTGCCCTTTGATGATTTTGGCGGTTTCGTAGCCATAGGTGTCTTTGGCGGAGATGGTAGAGATAAAAGCGATGGTGTTGAGCTCTGGAAATCTGGAAGCCAACTGCTCTAGTAACAGGGTTTGGTCTTGCAAGCGGATATCATCGGTCTGGCTGAAACCTACTTGAACCTCCATACTTTCTAGCACTTGGCCGATCTCGTTGTTGATTTGTTGCGCGGTTTGGTCCAGCACTGTTTGTTCAATTGTTTGCAGATCCTGTTCATGAAAATAGTTTAGGCTATATACCGCCAAAACCCCGACTACTAAAAGTGGCAGAGCGGACACTAAGAACATGGTGCTTAGGACTTTTGCGCGCAAGTTTTTTTTCTTGGTTGCTTGGGGCATAGGCAGGGTTTAGTAAAACAACATATTTGATAGCAAGTCAGGCTCCAAGTACGTGAAGTGTAAGGGTAAAAAACGTCCGGCGCCCATGATGCCTTCTTTTATGGGTATGTTAGTTTTTGGGTCGTAGAGGTCGGGCAACCCTAGGGTGTGAGCAAATTCGTGATAAAATCTCGCGCTACGGTTATACGCGTATTCTTGTTTGGTCAGGTAGTCACGGGAAAAAAGCATGGCTCCGTCCATACCGCTACTACCAACGCCTTCGTATATGATAGCTAGGCTAGTATGTCTACCGTCTTGCTGGGAGTAAAGCCATGTCTCTAGACTGTCTTTCAGTTCAGCAGATATGCTGGTTAGGGCGGAAGGATTGCCGTAATTGGTATTTTCCGTGTCGTAAAATACTGATTCGTGCGCAAGCAGGTATGGCTCCGGCAAGATATCTACAGTTAGCCTGGACGCGTTGACAAATTGTAGTTGGTGGAAACTGGTAAGTTCACTGGCTAGTTTATCTAAAAGGACAAGCCAATTCTCGGGAAGCGCGGGTTGGCTGTCTTGCGGTACCGCGTAGACGATTTTTAGTGCAATGTTGTCCAAAGGGCGAGATGGATCTTCGTAGTAGTGAGAACCTTTAGGTATATATGTCGCCAAATAATTGTTCTGTACAGGTTGGTTAATGGCATAATTCCACAACCAAAAGCCTATACCTCCTAAGACTACGATGGCTAAAACGATTTTCAGAAGACGAAAGAACATTGGGGTTTGGTTTCGGGCTTGTGACTTTTGTATAACTATAGCTTTTTTTATAGGGTATTTCAATTTTTCATACGTATTCGCAGGGGAAGTTGTACTATAATATAGCTAAGATTAAAAAACTACTATGATCAAAATCTTTTATACCTTACTAGTGTGGTCCGTGGTGGCTTTGGTTACAAGCCCTGGACTTTTATACGCGACTGATACTACAAGTACGACAACGGCTCCGATGAATACCACAACCTCGACCAGTACCCCTCTCCCGACCACTACCACAACTTCTTCTACAACCACTACGACCACAACTTCCTCCGGAGGTGGTGGCAGTACTTATAGTACTACTCAGGACACTGTAGCTCCTAGTGCGCCGACCAACCTGACTGGCGTGTATAACACAACCGGCTTTGTGTATTTATCTTGGGGGGCAGCTACAGATAATGTTGGAGTCGCAGGGTACAGAGTGTTTCGCAACAGCATACTTTATAGTACATCAACTGCTACTAGTTTTAATGATAATTCAATCAGTCCTGGTTTGACTTATAGTTATTATGTAAAAGCCTACGACGCTACAGGCAACGAGTCTAGCCAGTCCAATGTTGTAAGTGTTAACGTCAGCACGACTGTGCTCACTACAACCGGTACTACAACAAGCACGACTACCTCTACAACCAGCACAACTACCCAGCCGCAAACTCAAACTACCTCGACAAGCCCAGTACCGGCCGCCCCTTCTGAAGTGAGAGTAGTAGTACAAACCACTGGCGCAGTACAGGTGAGTTGGCAGGACAATTCTGACAACGAAAACCAGTTTCGTATCTACAGACATCTTCCTGGTACCACCTCTATATTTACCCAGGTGGGCAGCGTGGGAACAGACCTAACTAGTTTTACTGAGACCGCGGTGCCGGCTGGCTCTTGGGAATACAGTGTTACAGCTTGTAATACTTATGCTTGTTCTGCGTACTCGGCTGGAGCAATGATCGCGGTAGGTACGACGACTACTGTTGCGGCTGCAAAACAACTTTCTGGTAGGATTAGTTTGCCAGGCGGTACACCGGTCACAGACGGAAAGGTTCGGGCTTATAATTCTGCCACTGGCCAGTGGTTTGAGTCATTCACAAGCACATCGGGAGAGTACGCATTGTCTCTAACCAGTGGGGAGTTTCAGATAGATGTTGTACCGGTGGATTCTTCTATGGCCGTCTGGCGGGGGCAAGCCTTGAGTTCAGTCAATTTTGCCCAGGACGGTGTTGCCGAGAGCAGGACCTTGGATGCTGTTGTGCAGGCTCTAAATTCTGCTCAGTTAAAAGTGGTCTTGAAAACAAGCGCCAATGTCCTGATTAGCGGAGCAGCTGTTAGTGTTGATGTTGGGGGTTGCGTCACTTCCAGCACAAAAAATACTACCACTACTAGTACTGCAGGCGGGGGAACGCAGACGAATTATTCTGACAGTTCAGGGCAGGTATACTTTTCTCTTTCATCCGGAACTTATTGTGTGCGGTCGTTCTTGTCATCTGAGCGGGGCTTTGAAAACCCTCCTGAGCAGGAGGTGCTGATGAGTGGGGATAAAAGCATTGAGATGGTATTTTTACCTCAAAATTTGACCACAAAAGTTACTATCTCCGGCAAGGTTAAGTTTTTTGATGGATATCCTGCTGGGCAGGCTTTGGTGAGTGCATGGTCAGAGAGTGGAGGCGCTGCCGAAGTCCGGGCAGATAATATGGGTTACTTTAATATATATTTATCCAGTGGGCAGCAATGGCGCTTGAAGTCCGGACAAGAGTGGAACGGTAAAGCCTATCAAAGTGCAGAGTATCCGGTATCTTTCACCGCAGTTGTGCCGGTGGAATTGGTGCTACTTGAGGTGTATGCTATAGCCTCGTCGGCCACTGCTACCCAGGTTGCTACTACCACAGCTACGGTCCAGACAACCGATGGGGCTAAGGTAAGTGTTCCACCTAACGCGGTGACCACTTCCGGTTCGGTTACGGTGCAGATAGATCCGACTGTAGAACTACCTCCTCCTCCAGACAAAACCGTGGTCGGTTCAAAAGGTTACGACATCACTGTCAGCACCACATCCGGATCAGTAACCGCATTACAAACCGGCTTTGCCGCAGAAATAATCCTGCCATATAGCGACAGTGATTTTGCGGCTTTGGGGTTGGATCCCGCAAGAGGCATACCTAGTTTTTATGACGAAGACACAGGTGCTTGGGTGCCGGTAGATAACTATGTGCTGGATCGGGCCAACCAGCGTTTTGTGTTAAAGGTTAGCCATTTTACAAAATTTGCCATAGTAGCCCCAGCAGATGTAGTGCCACCAGCCAAACCTGCCAATGTGTCCGCTAAGAATGCTGGTTCGTTGATTGTCGCACTTTTTTGGACAAATCCCACCTTGGATTTTCATCATGCCAAACTGTATCGCAGTGAGTCATCGTTAGTTAAAGGTCAAGTATTGGCTACTTCCGTGGTGGGCAATACCTTTCGCGATAGCACCGCGCTTGTGGGAAAGCAGTATTATTATCGAGTCAGCGCGGTAGACACTGCTGGTAACGAATCAGAGGCTGTGTCTAGCGGAGTAGTTGTGGTTCAAAATAACGCTGACACTGATTTTAGCAGCGGCGCTGGAAAACTTATTTCTCATCAAGGTACTGTTTATATGATTGACCAGGCTGGACTTCGCAGACCGTTTACTTCAGCGGGCGCGTTTTTATCTTATGGTTACAATAGTTTTTCCCAAGTCAAGCCAGCCAGCACAGAAGATTTGGCATTGCCGGAAGGTGGTTTTATCCCGCCACAAGATGGCAAGGTTATCTGCTCCGATCGCGGTACGGATAAGGGCACCTGTTATCTAATCACCGAAAGTAAAAAGGCCGGATTTACTAGCCGTGAGGTGTTTGAAAAGTTGGGGTTCAGTTTCGCCAAAGCTACATATGGAGATGTGTCCTGGATGGCAAACACGGCTTTAGTTAATGATCCAAACGAAGCGCACCGGAAGGGTGTGTTGGTCAACAATTCCGGTACTTTGCAGATAATCACAAACAATGGTACTTTGGGCTTTCCTACTGCCCAGGTGTTTAGTTCTTGGGGTTTTCGCTTTACTGACGCGATTCTGGCCAACGCAGCCGACAAAGCGCTTACTCAGATAGGGGTGGTAAAAGAGCGTATAGCAGGGGAGCTTAGTCCGCGTTAATTTTGTATCAACTTCGTTGCGATATAACCAATACTTGGTTGGTGTAACATTTTTCGTCGTGTGCCGTACAATTATATACAAAGGAAAATTAAACAGCAGTAAACAGTATGGATAGCGCAGCAATCAGGCAGTCAGTCAAGCTTTGCCAGAGCGGCAATCCGGAAGAATTTGCCAAACTCTACGATGCGTTTCTAGACCGTATCTATAAGTTTGTTTTCTACCGGGTTGGCCACAAAGAAGTAGCCGAGGATGTCACCAGCACTGTGTTTTTTAAAGCCTTGCAGGGCATCCGAAAATTTAATCCGGACAAGGGTGAGTTTACGACCTGGCTCTATACCATAGCCAGAAACTCCGTTACAGATCATTTTAGATCCGGATCCACCGGCGAATTACCGCTCGAGGAAGTAGCAGAACAGGTAGCAGAAGACAGCCCGTTTGAAAACGCCATACGGTCCATCGATGCCGAGAAAGCCAGGCAGTTTGTAAAAGAGCTAAGTCCGCATCATAGAGATTTGATCGTTATGCGGTTATGGGACGGATTGTCCCACAAAGAGATGGCTGAAATCTTGGGGCAAAGCGAAGGCAGCGTGCGTACTGGTTTTTCTAGAGCTGTGGCTACGTTAAAAAAAGTTTATGGACCTGCGGCAGTCCTGCTGGTGATGCTGATAAATCCTTTAAGTAATTAAGATCTAAACCTATGCAAGAAAAAATTACAGAAGTCTTGCGGGAACTCTACGAGCTGGACCCGGAGTTGTCGGAGCACGAATCAGCCCTAAAAGAATTTTTGGAAAAGTTTTTAGCGGAAAAACCCGATCCGGTTATAGATAGAGAGTTCGCCATGAGGCTTCGGACTCAACTCTTGGCACAGGCGGAAAGTATGAATGATATGAAACTTAAAACACCCTTTGCTTTTTTTCAATCTTTTAGTTTCGGTATGACTGTGGTGGCTTTGGCGGCCGTCATCACCAGCGGAGTGCTTTATAACAAAGCCTATGGACCAGTTTCATTTTTAGGTTTTGGCGGGAAGCAGGATACGGTTAAGGTGGCTGAACTCTCGCCCAATGCTTTCGGTGCCCTTGGTCAAGTCAACACAGCAAGAGGGGTTGGCGGTGGAGGTCAAGGAGGGGATGCTGAAAGTGCTAAACTGGCCCAAGGTGGAGGTGGTAACGCAGAGATGATAGCTCCTCCATACAAAGTTCATGTGTTTAAGTATGAAGGGGTTGAAGTTGAGGACTTGCCGTCCCAAGTGTCGGTTTACAGAAAAACTAAGGACAGTTTGCGTAATCAGGCAGCTGGCTTTATGTCTAGATTTAAGCTTTCCGACTTTGGCTTAAAAAACTTTACGAAAAACCAGATCGATATGGTAACCGTGAGCGATGATAAAGATTCTGGTTATGCCGTGACAGTAGATTTCATCAACAACAACATTAGCTTGTATCAGAACTACAATCGCTGGAGTACTGCAGAAAAGCAATGCCAATGGAATCCGGAGTGCATTAGGCAGAGGCGTAGTGGTCAGACCCAAGCATCCAACGAAGAGATCGTAGCTATAGCCAAGCGATTTATAGAAGATTTTGGGATAAGTACTACAGGGCTTGGTGAGCCGCGGTTGCATCCGACTTGGATACAAACCTTGGAGCTGCAAAGAAGTGACCCTAGCATGATCCCAGCCGACGCCAGCGTGGTTTTCCCAAGGCTGGTGGAGGGTATAGAAGTTCGAGATGAGGGTGGCTATGCGTCCGGACTTATGATTAATGTAAATGTTTGGGATAGAGTGGTGACCGGGGCCAGTGACATCTGGGAGGCAGGCTTAGATAAATCGTCTTACCAGTCTGAAACGAACTTTGCTCGCTTGAGGACTCTAGCAGAAAAAGGATCTTACATGGCCTATGAGCCATATATAGACCCCAACGCCGAACGAGTAACAGTCAGGCTTGGTACTCCCACCAGAGGCTTGCTTCGGACCTGGCAGACCTTACCAGACAGCGGACAGACGAGTGAGTTGTTTGTAGAAGCCTTGTTTTTCCCGGTACTAAATCAAACTGAAGTCGGCTACTGGAGTGGCAATGTTGCCATACCTCTGGCAAAAGACATCTTAGACAACCAACAACAGCCGCCAGTGACGATCATGCCAGCAGGGGAGTAAGTGGGATTAAACAAAGCTAGGGTTTAAAAAAGCCCTGGCTTTTTTGTGTTCACTGGAGAGATGGGTGGTTTTGATTTGACATATACCCCCAGGGGGTATACTATAAAACTATGAACAAACATTTATCTTCTAAAGCCCGTTTGCTAAAACGGCTAAAAATAATTGAAGGGCAAGTCCGGGGGCTTTTGGGTATGCTCCAGGAGGACAAGTATTGTATAGATATCATAACGCAGATATCCGCAGTGAAGCGTAGTCTGTCTAGTGTGGAAGACCTGCTTATGGAAGATCACTTAAAAACATGTGTACTCAGTCAGGTAAAAAGCGGGGAGTCGGGTAAGGCTACTGCTGAGGTTTTAAAAGTTTATAAACTTAAAAGA
>CAYYEK010000018.1:0-14756 GCA_964470855.1 uncultured Candidatus Saccharibacteria bacterium | reverse complement strand
CTTCTGTAATGGGCACCATTCAAATCTTTAAAATGGTGCCCATTTTCGGGACCATAGCCCAATCTCCAAACTAAAAATTGCAATTCTTAATTCGCTATTCGTTATTAGTCTATCAATTTGCAATCTAAAGTCTGCAATTCTTAATTCTAAATTCTAGATTCTAAATTCGCTATTCGTTATTCTGTATTCGTGCGATTAGTGTGATTTGTGTGTTAATGCATTATCTCTATTCGTTCTTGGTTTTTCCCTATTCGTGACATTCGAGTGTGATTATCTATAGATTCTGGTCGCTATCGGCAATTTGCTATTTGTGGTTTAGGTCATCCCCCGACCGTAAGCGTCCACAGGTCCGTGTAATAAAAAAACCCAAGCTTTTAAAATCTTGGATCCTTTTAAGCGCCCCCAATCCGTGCGTTACGGAATCAGGAGCATGAAACCCTACTTAACGAGGGATAAAAAAAGCTGCGACAAATACAGCTATAAAGCAGCACTTTTATGTTTATTTGCCTATATTTTAAGCCTTTTTAGCCCCCAAGTCAAGTACAAATTGCTTAGATGTTTAGATGGGCACCATCACTTAGGTGATGGCGCCCATCAATACTACGGGCTTGGGCTAAAAAATGCTCTAATTCAGGATAGTATATAACTTTTAATCTTCGGGGAGTCAATTAATGCCTGATTCTGATCTGCGAGAATTCCTAATGATTCGGATCCATGTTTAACGACGAGCTCCCCGGATAGGATCCTGTATAACCCAGCGCTTATGATCCTATGACCCTTCTGTCTCTGATCCTTATGTGCTTCTTCCATTGAAAACAGCTTGAGTGAGCCGTCCTCATAAACAACATATTTGCCGTATTCTTCTGGAAGTCTTTTTTCTATTAATTTGCCTCTAAGGTCTACCCCCCCCTCAGGGTTTTTCAAAGTATCTCCTGACATAAGATTGTGCACAGCTTAATGATAACAGGGTTATCTTTTCATTTAAAAAGGGTAACCATTACAACTTTCTTAGTACATACCGCCCAGATCAGGTGCGCCACCTGCTGCGGTCTTTGGTTCGGGCTTGAACTACTTTTGGGGCTCACGTCGCCCCCTCAAGCCGGCATAGCCGGACTTGAGCCTCCCCTTCTCGTCCCACCCTTGGCGGGACTATTTTAGTACATTCCACCCATACCGCCCATGTCAGGCGCGCCGCCTGTCGCTGGCTTTGGTTCAGGCTTGTCTACGACAATTGCTTCGGTGGTGACCAGGGTGGAAGCGATAGAGACTGCGTTTTCCAAAGCTAGCCTAGTAACCTTTACTGGATCTACTATGCCAGCAGCCATCATATCTTCCACCTTGCCTTCCTCCCAGGAGCCTTCCACGTATTTGGAAAAGTCATATCCGCAGTAATTCTGATCAGAAGACTGTACATAGCTGATAATACCAGTTGGCTCTATGCCAGCATTTTCTGCAATCTGCCGCAACGGAGATTCTAAGGCATCACGGATAACTTTGACTCCGGCTTTTTCCACAAAAGACATACCCTTAGCAAAAGCGTCAAGCTTTGGTGCTATGCGCGCAAGCGCTGCTCCACCACCAGCCACAATCCCTTCTTCCACGGCTGCTTTAGTAGCGTTTAAGGCATCTTCTATCTTAAACTTCTTAGCCTTCATCTCAGTTTCCGTAAAAGCCCCGACCTTCAGAACTCCAACCCCACCAGACAGCCTGGCCATGCGCTCTTGTAGCTTCTCTTTGTCATAGTCGCTGTTAGAAGCCTGATACTCTTGTTTTATCTGGTTAACCCTAGCTGCGATGGCCTCCTTATCACCCGCGCCATCCACTATGGTAGTAAACTCCTTGGTAGCGATAACTTTCCTAGCACGACCAAGTTGAGACATCTCAGCTTTATCTAGTTTGAAACCAAGATCTTCAGTTATCACTTGCCCACCGGTTAAAACAGCGATATCAGCTAACATCTCTTTCCTGCGATCGCCAAAACCTGGCGCTTTGACAGCCAAGACACTGAAAGTGCCACGCAGCTTGTTAACCACAAAAGTGGCCAAAGCCTCACCCTCAACTTCGTCCGCAATTATCACTAACTCTTTTTTACCGCTCTGTGCGATTTTTTCCAGCAATGGCAAGATTTCCTGCACGCTAGAGACTTTCTTGTCTGTGATAAGGATATAGGGATCTTCCCACACCGCCTCCATGCGTTCAGAGTTGGTAACCATATACGGAGACACAAAGCCTTTGTCAAACCGCATACCCTTTACCACTTCTTTCTCTAGACCTATGGTCTGCCCTTCCTCCACTGTGATCACACCGTCTTTACCTACTTCATCCATTATCTCTGCTATGAGCTTGCCCACCTCGGGATCCAGGGAAGATATAGTCGCCACTTGCTCTATCTCTTCTTTAGACTTAATCTCCTTTTTGACTTTCTGTAGTTCATCTACAACGAACTTAACTGCCGCGTCCATCCCTTTTTTTATATTGTTGGCTTGGGAAGGAGCCACTGCTGCAGCCTCAAACCCTTTTTCGATCATTTTTTGAGCCAAGACAGTAGCGGTGGTTGTACCGTCACCAGCCGCTTCATTGGTCTTATTGGCCACTTCTTGTATGAGCGAAGCGCCCACATTTTCAAACTTGTCTTCTAACTCTATATCTTTGGCCACAGTCACGCCGTCGTCGGTAATCACCGGACTGCCAAAACCTTTATCCAAGATAACCGATCTACCTGTCGGCCCAAGAGTCACTTTGACAGCATTGGCCGCTATGTCTACGCCTACTTTGATAGCTTGTTTGGCTTGGTAGCCGCTTTTTACTAATTTCGCCATATATATTTTAAATCCTAATATCTAATCTCTAAATTCTAATTGCTGACAAAAGATTTTAAACCGTAATATCTAATCTCCGTACAGAATTTGGATATTTTTGAAAATTTAGATTTTTTATTAATTGTTTAGAATTTCGAATTTAGAATTTCGAATTTGACCCTACTCTACTATAGCTAACACGTCGGACTCGTCTTTCTCTTTGCCGACATATAAAACTTTGTACTCTTTCTTCTCTCCCCCATCTTCCACTTCCACTTCATCGCCGCTATACTTGCCAAACACTACGACCATACCGACTTGAAGTCCTAGGTTGGCTATCTCCTCGCCATTGCCAAGGGCGATAATTTTGCCTTGCGCTTTTTTTTCTTTATCTGCTGTAGCGGGAAGCACGATCCCGCTTTTAGTCACCTCTTCGGTGCTAAGTTGCTGCACCAAAATCCGATTGCCTATTGGTTTTACTTGCATAGTTTATCTTTACTACTTACATTACTAAAACTTACGGATATACGAAACCCCTCATTCCGTAATTTCGTAAAAGTTCGTAACTTCGTAGAGGTTAATTTTTTATCACTCTCAACATGAGACTGCTAACAGTTTAGCAAAAATTTGACCTCTGTCAAGAAGGTTAGGATATAATACCTCTATGAGTAACGCCTATCAAGACTCTCTAGCCAGCCAAAGCTATGAAAACTTCCTGGGTTCAGAATACGGCCAGGAATTTAGACGTATTTTGGGGCACAATTTTTTAAAACTTATCCAAACCAAAGACGGGCATAGTTTATCTGTCCTAGACGCTGGCTGTGGAGATGGATGGCTTGCAGGCTTACTTTCTAACCAGCTAGGCAGCGCTTCAGTAGCGGCTTTTGACCTTAGCGAAATTCTCATAAAAAAAGGACAAACTCTCTACCCCCAAGTGCAATTTCAAGTCGCTGACTTAGTGACGCCACTGCCTTATGAGCCTGCTTGCTTTGACTACATAACCGCATCAATGGTCTTGCACGACGTAGACAACGAAACCTTAGCCCTAAAAAACCTGGCTCTGTGCCTTAAACCAGAAGGACAAATTCTGGCCAGCATCGTCAACCCATACTACGGATTCCCAGTCGGGGTTTGGAAGCGAGGATTGATCGGCAGACTGCTCAACCGCTTACCACGGCTACGACTAGCGGAAGCCTACAACCAACTCAAAAACAACCACCCCGCGCGCTTCTCCTGGAGAGATCGCCTATTTTCAAACTTCACGCCTTTGGAAAAACATTTTGAAAGCTTTAAGCAATCCGGGCTATACCTAGATACCTTGTTGGAGCTAGGCTCACCACAAGACAGTGACAAATTCAACCTTAGCTACCAACTGCACCGTTACCCCATCATCTTGCTATTGGTCTTGAAAAAACTGAGAAAGTAGGGGCTCTTGCTTGCTTTGGGGGTGAAAAGACAACTCATCGTCTGCGACCACGATGTATTTTTCGCTAGTTTTAATGCGTGGTTTTTCCAAACCCATCAAACTCCGCTCCAGGAAGCGTCCCACCTTATTGGTTAACAGCTTTTCAAACATTTTTTTCACAACTGAATCTTTTTTTGCACGAGCCGATATTGCAGGCTCAAAATTTGGCAAAAAAGCATTAATCCAAAAACTGTTTACCCCTTGAAACTCGCTAGCCGCCTCCCTTCCGTAAAGCACGCGCAGCTTGGCATACTCACAGGCAGTGTAAAGATTTCTGCCCGCGGACAAAACTTTGTTACCACTAATGTAGTGGTTGAGACAAAACCGGTTCGCTATTTTTGTCGCATACCTCCTAACTCCCGCTACATGCAACAGTGCAGTCACTAAAGTTCTCGGAAACCACAGCCAGCCTGGGGCAGTAAAAACCAAGAGGTCTATATCACTAGTTGCTTTCGGCAAACCCAAGGCCTGGCTACCGGCCAAAGTTACACCTTGAACAAAAGGGATACGTCTAAAGATATTTGAAAATTTCTCGATGCGCTTTTCTCTGAGGATTGCCTGCCACACACCCTCTTGGCGGAGTTTAGTTAAGCCAGAACTAGCCGGGTCGCTATAGTACCCGTTTTGAAAAATCACAGCCCCTTCTTTAATCATAGTTTCCAAAACCGAAAGCAGCTGGCCCAAACTTACTGACGCATCAGGTGGGGTTGCTGGATCAACAAACTCTCCCCGCTCGCCTAAAGAGCTGAGTAGATCTCGTTTTGGCGATAACAAAAAACGGTGAAGCTCAAGCAAGGTAGGTGCCATCTGCTGCAATGCAAACCAGTGCAAAGTTTCCAAAATTCTTTGTTCCATTTGTATAGGTTAAAGCCCTAGATCTGCCACATCCATCTCCTCCCACTCCCCACCAACTTCCCGGTAGACCCGTAAAGTATGAGTAAATTCACTATCGGAAACTACGTAATCCACCCTGGCTGTATCTCCTGGACGATGGGTATAGTGAAATGTCTTGTCTAGCACCTTTGGCTTGCTGTTTCGTACCACCCGCATCAGCCCTTGCGGGGACTCAAATTCCACCACCTCGCTAACCCCCCGCTCTTCACCATGCTCTAGGTACGGTTCACGAAAAACCGTAGCTGTGGAGAATTTTGAAAGCAGATTTTCTTTAAGTTGTTCCCATTTTTCGTCGGTCATATAAATTTAATGAATAGTGAATAGAGAATGGCGAATGAATAATTGCAAATTTTAAATTGCAGATTGAATTAGAAACTCCCCCGCTTCGAGCGGGGTCCGCCTATGGCGGAAAAACTCAAAAGTCAAAAGGCAAAACTTCAACTCAAAACTTTAAACTTTTTGAAAATTTGATATTTAGATTTGTTTAGAGTTTAGAAATTAGAATTTAGAGCTTATATTGAGGTTCTTTGTCTGGTTAAAGATTAAGGATTAAGGATTTCCGCCTTGGGCGGAAATTGTTAAATGTTAAATGTTAAATCTTTTCTACCCCCTACCTCAAGTTCTGCAACAAATCCGAGCTACCCTCTAAATTGTAAGCTGAGTTTAAGCTGTTGAATACCAAAGGCATTATGAGCGCCACTGCCAAAATCGGCAAAACTACTAAGGCAACCGTGATTATGAGTTGCCACTTCATATAATTTTTGGTTTTTCTGGTATTGTCCAAAATTTCCGCCAACATTTCTTCTTGATTCATAGCGCTTTTAATTTTAACGTAAACTCTTATTAATCTAGCAGCTAAAAGCTATAAGCTAGTAGCTATATCTACCTCTGGCAATGGGGACAAAAACTACTAGTCCTGCCACCCAGTTTGGTGCTTTGTATCAGTGTACCACACTGCTTGCATCCTAAACCTTTCCTGCCATAAACAAAATGGTATTTGCCCATACTACCCCAAGAGCCGTCTGTCCGGATAAAATCCCCAACACTAGAACCTTTTGTTTTTATACCCAACCTAAGCACATAAGGGACAAAGTCAAAAACCCTTCTTAACTCTTGCCTGCTCAATTTTGCCACCTTACGCCTTGGATCCAATTTTGCATAAAACAACACTTCGTCACTATAGATATTGCCCACCCCCACCACTACCCTGTTGTCCATCAAAAATTGTTTTACAGACAAGTTCTTTCGTTTTCTTGATATTTGAAAAAAGTCGTCAAATACAAAACCTCTGCTCAACGGTTCAGGCCCGTACTCCTTCAGTTCCTTAAGCTTCTCCCAGTCTTCATCTCTGATGATTTTCAGATACCCAAACTTTCTCACATCGTTATAAAAAAGCTTGGACTTATCGCCAAAATAAAATACAGCATGGGTGTGCTTGCCGGGCAGCTTGACTTTAGGCGCGGTCCTCTTGTTTAGCACCCTATACAGCCCTTTGGTCTGCCGCCTCAATTTCGCATCCTCGTAGATAAACTGACCAGTCATCTTCAAGTGCACCAACATAGAAAGTGGTCCGTCAAAATCAAATATCAAAAGCTTCCCTCTCCGCCTAACAGATAGGATCCGCAGGCCCACTAACGCTTCCTGAAACTTCTTTGCCGTACCTGGACTTGCTTTGCGGAGATTGGAAACCGTTGCTGGACCAAGACTCACCACCTTTAAAGAGCGCACCTGGACTTGAGTAATTTTTTTCTTTTTAAGCTTTAAGTTTAACTCTCGGACTACAGTTTCAACTTCCGGCAGTTCTGGCATAAAAAAATCTTTGTTTATTCTCTAGGAGGTATTATAAACAAAAGCCTGAAAACTTTACACTTTCCCATTTTACCCATACACTTATCGTATGACTTTTGATCACTTAATCAAATCCATCCCGCACCACTTCAAACCGGAAGAAGTGCGGCTTTTAGAGTCTGCTTTTAAGTTCGCCAGTGATGCCCACTCAGGACAAAAACGGAAATCCGGTGAAGACTACATAACCCACCCTACTGAAGCCGCTATCATCCTTGGAAAAATATTCCCTGACGCGGTCAGCCTCGCCGCAGTCTTGCTGCACGATGTGGCCGAGGACACCTATGTGACCATAGCGAACATAAAAGATAGCTTTGGTGAACAAGTAGCAAGCTTGGTCGACGGAGTGTCAAAGCTCGGCAAAGTCCGATTGCGAAATAGTCAAGAGCCGCAGTATGTGGAATCTTTGCGTAAAATGTTTATAGCGACCAGTAAAGATGTGCGCGTTATGATGATCAAACTAGCGGATCGTCTGCACAACATCCGTACCTTGAGACATTTATCTGAAGATAAGCAAAAAAAAATCGCTTTGGAAACTTTGGAAATTTATGCCCCCATAGCCTCCCGCCTAGGCATAAACGCCTGGAAGGATGAATTGGAGGATACTTGTTTTTCTATCGTATACCCAGAAAAATTTACAGCTACCAAACAACTTTTAGACCAAGAATTACTTAAGCAAGACAAAAAAATAAAACAGTTGGAGCAGGAACTAAATTCCAGGCTAAAAATTGAAGGCGTAAAGTTTGTGAATCTATCCGGCCGCACCAAGCGAGTATACTCTCTATATAAAAAGCTGAAGAAATATCATGATGATGCCAGTAAGATTTACGACATCGTTGCGCTACGGGTGATCTGCAAGTCCACAGCTGACTGCTATGCCGCGTTAGGCGCAATTCACCAACATTACCAACCCATACCGGGAACCTTTGATGATTATATCGCCATGCCCAAACCGAATGGTTACCAAAGTTTGCATACTACGGTGTTTGACCACAATGGCAGCGCTATTGAGATCCAGATACGAACTGACCTTATGCATGAAGCTGCAGAACGAGGAATTGCGGCGCACTGGTTTTATTCGCAATCTGGTAAACAGTCCACCCAGCTTCATAGTAGTTACAGTTGGATCAATGAGCTACGCAAATGGCAGGAGGAAGATACGGGGAGCGCGGAAGATTTTCTGGAAAGCCTTAAGGTGGACTTTTTCAAAGACCGAATCTTCGTACTTACACCCAAAGGAGATGTTAAAGATTTACCTACAGGCGCCAGCTGCATAGACTTTGCGTTTGCCGTGCACTCTGACCTTGGCTACTACATGCTGGGTGCGAAAATTAACGGCAAGATGGCCAGCATCTACGACGAGCTGAACCAAGGTGACATAGTGGAGATCTTGAAGACCAAACAGCCGGTAAAAATCTCCCGCGACTGGCTAAACGCCGCCAAAACCGGCAACGCCAGAAGCAAAATCCGCCAATACCTCAAAGAGCACGGCGGATTCCATCTTTCAAACTGGTTTAGAAAAAACTAACCAACGCTGTTTTAAAACATTACAGCTTCGTCAGCGCGTTTATAACTGTGCAACTCTTCGGGCTTAAACCACAAAGCTATCTCGTTCTCCGCTTCTTCCGGAGTTTCTGACGCATGCATGATATTATGAATAGCCCTGTTTTCTACGTTAGCTATAGCCGGGCTATCAACTGAAAAGTCTCCCCGGATAGTACCCATATCGGCGAACACCGGCAAAGTATGCCCTGCAAGTTTACGCACCATATCTATAGCGTGCAAACCCTCCACCACAAAAGCCACAATCGGGCCTGACATCATATAGGCGAAAAGTGACTCCTTAACCTTTTTGCCTATTTCCATACGATCCCTGGTTCCCATATGCTCTTCCGGATCTAAGTTGTATTCTACAAAAGTCTTCAAACCTTTATCGCCTAGACGACCCACCCACTCTTCACTTTTTGGAAAATGGCCTTCCAAATGCTCGCGACCAACCTGTACCATTTTTAAAGCCACGACCTTCAACCCGCGCCTTTCTATCCGCTGGATGACTTCACCCACTAGACCTCTCATGACCCCATCCGGCTTTACTAAAACAAGAGTACGCTGTTCTTTGATATGCTTCATACTAAAAAATTAATGTTTACTTAATTTTATAAAAAAATATATAAAGTGCCACTTAGTTTACTACTTGTTGCCGATCTCTACCTTTTCCATAACTACCGGCAGTTTAGGAGAGCCGTCAAGTGGGCCAAGTACAGGCGCGATCTCTAGAGTATTGAGCTGGTCTAAGACTGACAACCCTTCCACCACTTTGCCAAAAATTGTATAACGATGATCTAAGGCACTATCCCCAAGCATTATAAAAAACTGACTGGAACCAGTATTGGGAAACGATTTGTTTGCCATAGCCACCACGCCTTTTACATATCCCTGCTTATAACTTGCAGTGTTAGGATCCAACTCGTCCACTAACACTTCCTCAGATGCTGTGCGGCCGCCCATACCGGTACCTTCAGGGTCCCCTCCTTGGATCACGAATCCACGAGCTAGACGATGAAAAGTTAAACAGTTGTAAAACCCGCTCCTAGCAAGCCGAACAAAATTTTCCACTGTTTTCGGCGCATCCTTGTCATATAACTCTATCTTGATCTGCCCATAACCTCTGATAAAAATAGTTGCAGTCTGATTTTGGAAAACCACCTCAGACTGAGTTAGTACTGCTTCATTAAACACCCTTGTGCAGCCATTTAAATTTTCTGTTACCCCGCCTGGTTTAGCATCGGATTGTATGGGTGGATTTTCGTTACTGGGAACAGCTGCGCTCTTGGTAACTAACACAGCCAATACCACCAAAGTCACTAAAGCTATAAAAAAAGCAACAATTGCTCTGGTTTTTGTCATAGATAATTCTCTCACCTTTTAGGTAAACCTGAATACTGACCGCTTCTTGAAAAAAGCTAAAAATAGTTGACTATCCAACTGATTATAGCTTTGTTTTCTTGAAATTTCAAACGCTACCATCAACCCTACACCCCGACAGATGAACCAAATTTTTTGTACCCCCACGCAGCTGACAGCACCAACGCGAAAAATAAAGCAAGCGCCGCACCGCCAGATAGCTGCATCTCCCGAGAGGCAAAAGAAAATGAACTCAAAAAGGAAACTATACCCAACAATATCTCCAACACCAAGCTGTTCAACATTGCAAAACCCGGCCCCACCACAGGCAGCAGCGATAAAGCGCCTAGTCCCATTGCCGGCACTATGAGAGGCGCAATCAAAAGGTTTGCCAAAACTCCAACCTGGCTCCACTGCCCAAACTGCCATAAGGTTATGGGCAAAGTAAACGCAGTGGCCGCCACTGTAACTAATGCTTGTGCAAGCAACAACTTTTTCCATCCCTTGCCCAAATGTTCATCAAAAATTGGCAGAACCAACACGATCCCCAAAGTCGCAGCAAAGCTTAGCATAAACCCAACATCCCAGTACAAAATTCTAGGATTATGCAAACACATCAGTGCCGCAACTTGTAAAAGTACAAACGCCGGCAGGTATACCCTGCCCACATGGAAAGTCAATAAAGTCGCATACCCCATTAGCGCTGCCCTTATCACCGATCCTGAAGGGCCAACTAAAACTACAAAAATCGTGACCAAGAAGAAACCCAAAACACTCCCCCATCTTCTACCAACAAACCTGGAGAGTGCTGCCATGGCGATTAAAAGTATGGAGATGTTGAACCCCGAAACTGCCATGATATGGCTGGTACCAGTCACACGAAACTGGTTTACCACAGGATCGGGCAAGGCCTTTTTTACACCTAACAACAACCCTAAAAGCAGCCCGGCTTCATGCTCGCTGTATAGCAGCCTAACTCTGGCCAAAAGCAGTTGTTTAAAAGCCAACAGCTTTTCCATCAAATAATTTCCAGCCCCGTGCTCTAAAACTATGACTTTAGGGTAGTTCATAAGGGCGTAGATGTTATTTTTAGCCAAGTATCCTGGATAGTCAAAGTCATCAAAAGATTTTGGCTCCCCAACTTTGCCTCTAACCCAAACCCTATCGCCATATAAAAATGTGCCTGCAGGAGACAAGGTCAGCAATACGCTCTGCTGAAACCCTTCTGGTCTTACGGTGACAAGTTGTTTATCGGGACGGCGATCCGCTTCCGACACCACCACTGCTTCAAAATCTTGCTTGGTTTGATACCACGCTGTATACTCATTGGCCCAGCCTAGCTCATGGCTGATCCTAGCCTGACCTAAAATGCTTCCACACAAAACAATTCCTAAAGCTAACGCCGCGTAGCGCCATCGCTTAGAACTCCATACCAAAGCACACAGAAAACCCAAACTCGCCAGACTAAACCAGGCCCACACCAAAGCAGACCGATCCGGATACACAGACCCAACCCAAACTCCTAACAAAAAGCCGCCGCACAACCACAGTACGACGGTGCTCTTATGCATAGGCTGGTTTAAATTATCGCTCCTCCAACTTAGCTAACAGAAACTCGGATAAATTGTCCACACCAACCTCCTGCTGATCGCGGGTTGCCAGATCCTTTACTTTCACTACGCCCTTACTCTGCTCTTCTTCACCATACAAGACCGCAAACTTAGCGTTTTTATTTTCCGCATACTTAAACTGTTGCTCTAATTTCGCGTCGTCAAAGTAAAGATCGACATTGACACCCTTTAAACGCAACTCGCTTGCCATCCCAAGCACAACCGGAGGAACCCAGGTCGCATTGCCGGACATATTGAAAATAACCACATCTACCTTGGAGGTACCCACGACCCTTCCCTGCTCTTGCATATATTCGTACAATCGGTCAAACCCAAGTGAGCCTCCTACTGCGGGAATGCTTGCATTCCCAAATGAGCTTAAAAGGTCATTGTACCTACCCCCGCCAGCAATACTTCCATACCCTTCCACGCCAGTCAGACCAAACTCAAACACAGTGCTGGTATAATAATCCAAACCCCGAGTCACTGTAGGATCAAACACAACCTTTTCCTGAGGCACACCCAACGCGCAAATATTATCTAACAGCTTGCGCCAATAGTTAACTTGCGCTGCACCTTCGTCATTGATCTTGCTTAAGTTTTCTAAAGTTTCAGTACCTTTGCCCCACTGCAATACTTCCTCCACTTTTAAAGCAAGTTCTTGGCTGACCCCTCGTTCTTTCATCAACCCCACCACTCCGGAAAGTCCTATCTTGTCCAACTTATCTACACACCTTAAAACTTCTCTTAAGCTCTCCCGATCCGCCTGGTCGTAAGTAAGCAACTCAAACATTCGCCGATCATTTACTCTAACCAAAAAATTGTCCACCCCTAAATCTTCCAAGGCCTTAGCAAGACAAGCGATGATTTCTGCATCAGCTGTGCCAAAAAAATCACTCCTCGTCCCAACGGTATCTATGTCACATTGTATAAATTCCCGGAGCCGGCCGCGCTGAGTGTTATCTGCCCGCCAAGACGGACCTATCTGGTAACGCTTAAGCGGGAAAACAATCTGCCCTTTGTTCTGAGCTACAAAACGTGCCAATGGAACCGTCAGGTCATAGCGCATCGCTACTTCTCGCCCACCCATATCGGTAAATGTATAGACCAACTTTTCATCGTCTCCGTATTTTGAAAGTAGGATATCTTTGTATTCTAAAACTGGTGTGGACATAGGCAAAAACCCAAAACGCTCAAACGCGTTTTGGACCACAGTCAGCATAGCCTGTCTGGCCAACTGCTCTTTTGGACCATAATCCCGAAAACCCTTAAGTGTTCTCGGCTCAATTGGGCTTGCCATAAATAAGTATTCTTAGCGCAAATAAATAGTAACCAAAAAATGAAATTAACGCAAAAGCGGACCAATCCCCTGGTCCGCTTTTAAAAAAAGTAAATTATTTATTTAGCCGTCAAAACCACCTGATCTAATAGGTTACCCCTTCCGTTCTCTGTTCCTTCGCCGACGAACTCCAGCCTACTAGCCAAATCTGCACCTTGGACATCTAAACATGACTGCTGCCAAACCGGCTCTTCATCTTCCAAACCTGAAGCGGAAATCTCACGAACAACTTCACCATTCCAGCGAACTGTCATAACGTTGTCCTCTGCGTCTGTTCCGGGCTGGGGAGCATACCAAAAGCATAGACTGTACAGTTTATTTTGTGTTGGGACATCCTGGGCTATAGTAACCAAACTTCTTTGCAGCTTACTCCGAGCTTTAACATCCGCTACATCGAGTCGCGCAAACTGGGCTCCATCATAACTCTCCCAGTCTTTAAAGCCTGATAAAAGCTCAAGAGCCGCTGGCTGACTTTCAGCAACCCCTTTAGCTCGTAATGTAGTATAAGTTACTTCCCAACCAAACTGGGGGTTACTGATATTGGTGGTACTGGAAACCGCCCTGGTAACCGGCAGCTCAAAACTGCCGTTTACTATAAGATTCTCGCTATTAGTTCCTTGAAATTTTTGCGCTTGGCTGTTTAGTCTAGCCAGCATCCCTGTTGGGTCAGCTTGGCTTTTGTTTCCAGCTGCAGCGGACAGTCCTTGTACGGACGGCCCTGAAGTGACCATAAGGTTCATCAGCAGGACGATCACCATACCAGCAAGATAGGACAACCCCACCATCCACACTGCAGGCTCATGATAAAAGTACGATGAATTTGTATTTGTGATTTTTTTTCTGGGCATATTTTTTATGACTATGACATCTTGCATTCAGAGTACAATACCAAACCTGAAAATGCAAACACTTTATCCACTCCGATTGATACGTGACAAGTTAAATCAAACAAAAATAGGATGGGTGTTAAGCTAACCTAAACTGTGAAGCTTGCTGCTGTTTTCTTTTCACAAACTCTAAAGCCAAGCTGCGTGACAGCACCAACAAACAAAGCCAGCCTATGTCGCCCAACAATGTACCTCGCAAAAAAGGTAAGCCTTGTACATAACTTTGCACTATACCTGACCAATTATGTTCATAAAATGGGTAAAAAAAGGCAAAGTTGGTGACAAGAAAGAACAACAAGGCGGACAACAGCCCGGCTGCGGAAACCTCTAAAAGACCTGCGTTCTTTCCTTTTCTTGCAAGCATAAACTTACCCAGAATTGGTCCTGCTGCATGGGCAAAATAGACTGCCAACATGAGCGGCCAGGAAAAAAATCCCAAAAAAAGATCCGATACAAAGCGCACTCCCAAAGTTAAAATCACTGAACTACGAACGGATAAAAATGTAGCAGCAAATATCCCCAACGCTGAAACCACAGACAGGTTAGGCAGATGCGGCACCAGTCTTGTGGCAATTGCCAAACCCGCTACTGCAAAAATCAAAAACCAATTGATACGTTTCTCTGTCATAAGCTTATTTCACTTCCTCATACTTCCAATCAATCACATCCCCTGCTTTTGTCCGATAGTCTCCGGCCCCAACAGCTGCTGGTTGTCCGTTCAAATAAAATGACCAAAAATGCCGCTCATCGCCCGACCGCCCGTCAATGCTCTGCACAAACTCGCCGAGCTCGCCAAAACTTTTTGTCACCACCTGGTGTTTAGCTTTTAAAAGCTCAAGCGCAGTCTTCCCCTCTTCCCCTTGGTACGATACAGGACTGACGCTTAAAACCGGCTCACTCTCGGGCATAGCCTGTTCCTGTGTAGCTGGTTGCGGCACGGTTCGGTTTGAAAAATCCACCCTATTTAACCTCCACAGCCCTAAAGCCAAGACTAAGGCTAAAAATACCAAAGAT
>CAYYEK010000017.1:0-16249 GCA_964470855.1 uncultured Candidatus Saccharibacteria bacterium | reverse complement strand
TCAATGGTCCCCGCCGTAGGCGGGTCCGCCTCTGGCGGAAATTGTTAAATGTTCTTTGTCTGACCAAGAACTAACAACTATAGACTAACGACTATCAACTATCGACCATCTTCTGCTCTCTACCAACTAGTACTCCTCCGCCAGCATGCCAGCATACACCAACTGGGGCACTTGCGAGTCTATTAAAATATAATTGATAAATGTACTTGTGGCAATGTCTGCGACCTGCCAAGAGGCGCCGAAATTCTGGCTAAAATACACGACATTTCCCAATCCTGCATAGATGTGCGCTGCCCCTGCTGACTGAGCAACCGCGTTGACACCCAAACCACCCTTCTCAGTGCGTATAGGCAAGGTCATATACTTCCAGGTTTTACCTTCATCGTTTGTGACAAAAAGACCTTGATCTGTGGCAACATAGATTCTTTTTGGGTCATCTTGCGCTAGAGACCAAGAGTTAAACTTTCGCACTGTGGCAATGGGTCGGCCTATTTCGGGGGATCCTGTTTGAAAAATGTTAGCTTGACCATAGAGTTTTTCCCACTCCTCTTCTTCCCATAAACTTTCAGAGATGTTGGTAAAGCTCACGCCCGCATCTTTGCTTATAAACACCCCTTTCTCACTACCTAGGACAAAAAGCGGAGAACCTGGGAGCCACTCCATCCGCAAAAGTTTGTCCTGCAAGTTAGCTGTAACTGCCCAAGTCTCGCCACCGTCAGTACTGCGAATGATATGGCCTGACAAAAGAGCAAGCGCTAAAACTTTGGGATTGGTCGGGTTGATGGCTATACCCCGAACCGAGTTACCATCCTTGCCATCCTGAAAAATCTCCACCCAAGACTTGCCTGCGTCTTTACTCTCTACCACCTTCCCCCTTGTCCCAGATTTACCTCCTACAAACATATGCGCCTCGTCTGCTGGATCAAAAGTTACCATATGAGGGATAAATCCTGACAGAACCTGCTTCCAAGTGTCTCCACCGTCATCTGAGTAAAACAAACCTTTCTCTACAGTCCCTGCATAAATCTTCTTGCTGGTACTTGGCGTAAACTTCAAAAAAGTAACACCAGCTCCCGCAAGAGGAGTCTCTTGTTCTTTTGGCTTTTTTCCGTCCTTAGTCTCTGGTGGAGTTGCTTTGGTCAGCTTTTCCCAGTCCACCCCAAAATTACTAGAACGATACACACCGCCGCCAGTGACATTTTGGCCTAAAGGATTGACGCAAGCCGCAGCCAAAAGCGGTAAGGTTAAAAAAAGTAGTGAAAGGTTGCGAATTTTTGTTTTGATATTTCTCATACTATGAAAAAAGATTACTGACCCACAAGCTTCCTGGCTAAAAAGCCGGCCAGCATTTTTTTATTTGCATTACTATTTAAACGCATGTTAGCTTCTAGTAAGTACGGGGCATAGCGCAGGATGTCATCACTACTTCCCAGGTTTCTCACCTGTTCCAAAAGTCGACAAATTCGCTCTTCTAAAGCGCCCTCAGTTTCAGTAAGACTTAGCCAGTAGCTCAAACGGGAAACCGCATTTTGCTTAAACAAAGCCCTATAGTCTGCAAAGTCTCGTTCTTCTCCTAAACTAGCTCCGCCCGCAGAAGCAAACCTGACCACACGACACCTGGAAACTATAGTTGAGGGGATATTCCAAACCGAAGCGACTAGGATGATCAAAGCAGATTCTCTTGGCTCTTCTAGGGTTTTTAGCAGAGCATTATGCGAATGCATGTTAAGCTCGTGAGCGTTAAGTATGAGGGCCACTTGTTTTTTACCAGTTGCAGGTTTCAGCGACACAAAATCTGCCAAACCTCGCACATCTTCCACTTTTGCTGACTTGCCGTCTAGCGACCAATACTGACTTCCAAGGCTTTCCCGTTCCGCAAGAAGTTGTGCTGCTTCTTGAACTCCGCTACCCGCTGAACCAAAAAACAGATAGCTCTGCGCCATAGGCAAGCCAAGCTCTATGCTGGTTAGGATTGATGAGTCTTGTGTTAATGCGTCTTTGGTCATGGTTTTACTGCACTACTTTCACCACACCTTTAGCGTTTGGGTTTAAGTGGTCATGGTAGCTCCACTCCCCTACTTTTTGAAACTGGAAACTAAATACCTCACCCGGTAGCAAACTCTGCCTTGCGTCAAACTCAGAGTACTTTAGGTGACTTGGATGCGGGTCACTTGCCGGCCAAAATGACTGGTCAGAAGTGTTTTCAAAACTCACTATATCGCCCCTCTTAACCTCTAAAATTGAGGGCGCAAAACCAGACTTCGTATACTTGACCGCAAACACCTGTAAGTCTACATTGACAGCCGCGTCTTCTTCCGTGCTTAGTCGGTCAGGAGCTTTAGGAAGTGAAGGCAGAGGCTTCTGTTCCGATTTTTCCGGTGCTACACTACCTGCACCATCCCCTGTTTTAGACTGCTCCGCCTGCTGGGAAGTATTCTTTGATTCATTAACTGATTCTGCTGGCCTTGAAGGCATTGACTGGTTTATCTTACTTTCTCTAGCATAAACTGACCAAACTGCAAAAGCAGCCAAAAATAGGACTAGAATCGCAAGATACAAATCTTTCTTTTGCCTTTTTTTCATATTTTGTCTATATAATTATACCATGGGTGGTGAGAAGTACGAATTTGGAATATGAAATTTTGAATATAGAATTTAGAATATAGAATGTGGAATATAGAAGTCTCCCCATCTTCTTCCCCTCCTAAGGTAGGAGTCTCCTCAACCCTTTCCCCTCCTAAGATAGAAGAGGCTAGGTTGGGTATCGCATCTTTATCCCCCCTCTTTTCTAAAGAGGGGACCAAGGGGAGTTTCTGTACCCTCCCCTTCCCCTCCTAAGGTAGGAGCCTCCTCATCCCTTTCCCCTCCTAAGGTAGGAGGGGTTAGGGGAGGTATGGGTTCCCCTGTTCGTACCCCACCTAACCTCCCCTACTCTAGGGGAGGAAAAAGAACTATTGCACGAATACACAAACCTATCCGGATCTGCTTCGCAAGAGCTTCATCGAGGCAAGTGGCGGCAAAACTTCAACTGAAAACTCATAACTTTTAGGATATTCATCTCGTTAACCCTTTACTACTTTACTACTATTACTACTTCTTAGGTATCGACTAGCTAACTCGCGACTAACGACTAATGACTAACGACTAATAACTTGGTATCGACTATTTGACTCGCGACTAACGACTAATATCATCCACCTCGTCATCGGCCCAACTCCCCCTTTTTCTCTCCCTCCCCAAGCCTGGTCATCGACTCCGAGGCTCAGACTCGAGGAGGGAGGGATAAAGGGAGAGGTTGAAAAATAATCTACATACCAAAAATGGCTAAAGAAATCCACATAGTAATAGGCCCAACATCCAGTGGAAAAAGCGAATACGCGGTTCGCTTGGCCAAAAAAGTTAACGGAGAGATCATTTCCGCTGACTCCCGCCAGGTCTACAAAGGCTTCGCCCTTTCAAGCGGCCAAGTCCCCGGGAAGTGGCAAAAAGTCAAAAGTCAAAAGTCAAAAGTCAAAACTTCAAATCAAAATTTTACAACTCAAAAAGCTTCAAAAGTGTTCGTTTACAAAAACATCCCCCACCACTGTATAGATTTCGTATCTCCAAAACGCGTATATACTGTGGCAGATTTTGTCAAAGATGGACAAAAAGCACTAGCTGACATCTTGTCCCGTGGCAAAACTCCCATCATCTGCGGAGGCACAGGCCACTACATAGACGCATTACTTTTTGGACAACAAATACCAGATGTTCCACCGGATAAAAAATTCCGCGAGAAAATGGCAAAACTTTCAACAGAAAAACTATTTGCCCGCTTGCAAAAACTCGATCCGGTCAGAGCAAGCAATATTGACCGGCACAACCCCCGCAGATTGATCCGCGCTCTAGAAATTATTCAGCACACAGGAAAACCAGTCCCTTTGCTGAAAAGCAAAAAACTACAACCTCCAAATTCCAAATTCCAAATTCTAGACTCTTCCTCAGGTTATTCTACAAAGGTTATACTTTTCGGTTTATCTATAAGCTATAAGGTATCAGGTATTAGGTATAAGCTAAAAGCTAACAGCTATCAGCTTCAACCTGAATTCCACTACTTAAATCCACCCAGAGAGGAACTCTACCAAAAAATCGAAAAACGTTTAAAACAAAGAGTTAAACAGGGGATGCTACTGGAAATTCTAAGCGCCCACCAAAAAGGTGTCTCTTGGAAACGCTTAGAAGAGATGGGCCTAGAGTTCCGCCACACCAGCAGGTTTCTAAAAGCAAACAGTACACGGCTAAAAGTAAACAGTTTGTCCGACCGTAACTTGAAGCGGCCAAAGCAGGGCAAGATCAAGATTCTAAATTCGCTATTCCATATTCCTCTTCCAAATTCCGGTCAATCGAGTGGTTCGCATTCATATGTATCGCTTTTCCTCAAATCCCAACACTTTCAAGACTTATTTACTGACATAAAAAAATACACCAAGCGCCAAAACACCTGGTTTAAAAAATACCTATCTTAAAAAGCTTTTCTTCTCCCCCTCTCTCCCCTAACATAGGAGTCACCCCCTCCCCTTCCTCCCCTAACATAGGAAGCACCCCCCTTTCCTCCCCTAACATAGGGGAGGCTAGGTGGGGTATCGCATCTTTATCCCCCCTCTTTTCTAAAGAAGGAGCGGGCATCTTCCATATCTTCCCCCCTCTTTTCTAAAGAGGGGCAAGGGGAGTTTCCTTCTTTAACTCTTTTTCAATCTCGCCTACATCCTCCTTAGCAGTCTTCCAGACTATTTCCAGATCTACTTCAAAGTAATCATGCACGATCTTATTGCGCATAGCACTGATCTCAAGCCAAGGCAGGTTAGCAGTGCTTTTAATTTCTGCTGAAAGTCGTTTTGACGCCTCTCCAATGATCTCCAAATTTCTCACTACCGCGTCTTGCAATTTTGTGTCCTGCTGAAAATCCTCATAACTTAACTCTGCCGTATAATTACGGATTTTCGCTACAGCCTCCAAAATATGTTCTATGTATAAAGCATCACTCTTCATACAGCGGTATCAAGTCAGTTAATACATTTTTCCTGATGCTTTTATGGATTGAGCTCTCGGTTGCTAGGTCCACCTTTTTCCCGATAGCCTGAGCCAGTTCTTTTTCGAGTTTTATATAACGAAAATATCCTGGTACTGTGCGGAATTTTACTAGTATATCTACGTCGCTATCCTCCCGATCTTCGTTTCTTGCAACACTTCCAAAGACACCCGCAAAAGATACGGAGTAGTTCTTTAGTATCGGAGTAATATCATTTTTCAATTGCTGGAGCTGCATATATAGCAATTATAACCAAAAATGCTCAGCTACTCAAATTTAAAATTGTAACCAGATTAAAAGGTTACTTTTTTAGATCTACTCCCCTCCTAACATAGGAGTCTCCCCATCTTCTTCCCCTCCTAAAATAGTAGGGGCTAGGGGAGGTATCCCATAAAACATCCATTTTTTTCAAGAGCTACCTCAGGTTAATGTTTAACAGCCTCGAAATTTTTCATTCTCCGCAAATATATTTTTATGATATAATGCCGGCATGACAGACAAGCCAACTCAACAAAATACCACGATCGATGAACTAGCAGCTATGGTTGCCAGGGGTTTTGAAGATGTTATGGAAAGAATGGCAACCAAAGACGATTTAGCCAACATGGCCACCAAGGACGATATTGCCAATCTAAATACAAGAATAGATTCGCTTGAAACCCAATTTGAGGCCCTAAAAAACGAGATCTCTGGCTTGAGAAATGACCTAAACAACTTTCTGCGTATAACAGACACGCGATATCTTGAATTGAAACACCGTCAAGACATCATCGTCAGCTGGTTGGTTAAGCTAGCAGACAAAAACCAAATACAAATTGACTTAAAAGAGCTGGATTATAAATCCTAACTCACCACCACCCCTCTTCTTCCCCCCTCTCCCGACCTAGAAGCCCCACCCCCCTTCCCCTCCTAAAATAGGAGGGGCTAGGGGAGGTATCCCCCAAAAAACAAAAAGCCGCTTTTGCTGAAAAGCGGTTTATTTTACAGTTACACAAAATTTTAATACAGATCCGGCAACGGAACCCCAACTTTTTCTGAAACTTTTTCCGCCCAAGCCCGAAGCAACTCAAACTGCCTGCGTAAGATTATATGCTCATCCCGAAAATCCTGAACTATTTTAGTCAGGTTATCAACAGAGGTTTGTAGAGTATCTACTTTTGACTCTACTTTGTCTAGCCGTCCTAAGACCTCTCCCTTAAATTCATCCAGATACTTAAAAATAGATTGTAGATTATTGTCCATGAGTCCATTATACCATAAGAATCCCAAGGAGACCTTTTGGGAAATACTATTTTGTGTTTTTACTCTTTAATTTGATTTAATTGAGCTAACCAATATAAACCGTTGCGCCCAGAATAAAGAGTTGGTTGTGCAAAATATAACTCTCCTTTATAAAAACCATGCCCGTCTACCGGAACAGCCAGCAAAAGCATCTTCCAGCCTCGCTTATCAGTGTATTCATATACTGGTCGCACTTCATTACTCAACAGCATACTACCTACCAATTGAGCGCGCAGCTCTTTGACAATGAACTCTTGGACTTTTTTAGGGTCAGTTATAATTTCCTTACTGTTTCTTTCGATTTTTTTCGAAGGTTTATTTTTTTGCTTATAGTCTCGCGAAACCGACGCAGGGTGCTCTGTACTATAATAAGTTCTATATACTACTGCTGAAGCCGCAGCCATCACGCTCAACATCAGCGCCCCACTTAGTATTTCAATTGACCCAAAGCCGCCTTTTTATATGACAACCCTTGCGTGTGTATGCTTACCATTACCTCTTCTTTCAGCTGTCATAAAACTCCAATCTTAATTGCAAAACTACTACCTACCTAGCTTCTAGCTTACAGGATTATAAATATATTACAAACCCATAATTTAGTCTACTTATTAATCATTCTTAGCTGTTTTTTAGGATGATATGCATCTCAGGCGACTACTGTCAGTTAACGGGACAATCAAGCTGCTTGCCACTACCTTCGCCTTCTTCCGGAACTTGGGGTTTGGTAATTTAAGTAATAGCTCACAACCTCTTGCAGCCCTCCTATTTCTAAACTTCCATCTAAGGCCATTTTATAAAGTTTTCCTATTTTAGTTAGAAAGCTGTCTACCTCGTCTACTAGTTTAAGTTGCATTAACTCACCCTCAAAATTATAAAGATGTAGCAGTAAACCGGATTTACTTTTTTTCCTCATATTTTTATAATCAGTTTGCACAATAGCCCTTAAACCCTGTTCTGCAGCCTGTGAAGCTAGCCTGTCTCTTTCATTTCGGTGTAATTTAACTCTAAATCTATCAAGATTAGCGCGCAAGGCTAGATCATAAACCTTATCAACTTCATCTCGTATTTGTTGATCAGTTTTTTCCACATGAGCACCGCGAGCAACTCTAGCATTCATTGCTAAGCTCACATTAGAAACTAAGTCTTCAAAAAGTCTCGGATTTTCTTCTCCTGTAGGAAATCTCCTTTTTGGATACATTACGCTCATATATTTAAAAAGCGCCAACTGCAAATCTTGCGATCCACGGGAGAGCTCAAAAGAATGCCGAAAAATTCTCTGAATTTGACGGGTTGTATATATATACTCCAAACTCTCAAATTCATTGGAATTTTTTCTCATACAGTTGTCGTGTAGACTAAAACTTTTTTACCAAATAGTGTAAACAATATTTAAAAATCCGATTTTAATTAGCATTAACCTACTAATCAAACTAAATCTGCTTTATATAAATTAAAAGTTGAATTAAGTTAAGATTAAGGGGAGGAATAGAAACTCTATCCTCCCCAAAATCAAGTCAAGCTCTAGCAAATATCAATTGAGCCAGTATAAAGCTTTATCGTTACCACTCTTTACAACTATCGTAATCTCACTTCAGTATTTTTACACCTCTTCTGGTGGACCCACGGTGCTGTGCTGGCCAAAGTTCATCCACTATGTTTCGAATTTTTTCAACCTGCAAAGACTTTTCGCCCTCATCATATTGAGATGCGTGTCTATGCCTTCTTATGTTGGGATTCGCTAAGGCTTCTGTACGAAGTATGTCACGCGATGTTGACACGAAGTCCAAGACTCCTCTTTCTTTTAAAACATGCTTTATACTCCTATCATCATGGGTTTTGAAAATTTGCTTTTCTTCTTCTGTTAAAGGACCTTTATCAAACCTCATCATATAGTAGGCGTTCCCCACCTTTGCTGACTGCAACATCACCCCGTACTCAAAAACCCACATCATAAAATCAGGAAACTTTGTAGCCTCTATCTGCATTGGCATTCCAAACAAGGAATTTGGACTTTCAACCCGCCGTCTTGGATTTTCAGCAGGGGAACTTTGCAATGCGAAAGCGGCGGTTAAAGTTTGTGACATCCTAGCGCCGGCAAAACGAAAGATATCAAAAGCAACTTCAGATCCTATGCCGGGCTTTTCCTGCCCATACCCCTCAGCGGAACCCTGTCCTCCAAAAGGTGCGCCTGGAGGGAAAACTTCAACCGGAAGCTCCAACCGCCTGACAGGTATATCCCTAAAAGCTCCTAGAAGATCTAGAATCTCTGCCGCTACTTGTGGGGCCAGACGCCTTGCGGCTTCTTGAGTTAGATGCCCTGTAAAATTCCTACTCCCCTGAACTAAAGTATTAATCCCCACCTTTCCTCGATGTTTTGAAACATTTACTTCTATAACAGTCTGTCTTTCATCATTCGAGAACTTGATCTTCAAATTATCTGTTCTGTCTGCGCCTCTTCGTCCTGGTGTAAATTCCATGTTTACAAAGTATGGAACTGGAAAACCAGATGCTCGACAAAAATCCGCCAACTCTTTGGAGCCATTAGTTATAAGTCGCAAACCAGGCACTACCTCGGCAAATTCAAACAACTGCTGAGAGTGAATTCTTATCCTCTCAACACCCTGTTGTTCAAACTTATGACCCATAACCCCCCTACCTGTACCAGCCTGGTTTTCTTGAGTCCATTTATTGAAGAGCGACTCTGTGCTGCTGTCGCCCCCTCTTCCTCTAGATTTTGACATATATACTCTTTATGTAATCTGCTAACTAAAAGCGCACTAACCCTTTCGTTCTATTTTAAAAATCCTAGTTTTAGGTTTTTCAGGTTCATGGCTGGCAGGATCTTCTTGTACTTCTCCTTGCAATAATCTTGCCTCAAGCTCTTGGGTGACTCTTGCTCGTCCTATTTCTCGTGCAATACGTTCTGGACTTTTTACTATTCTCCCTCTTTCCCTAACTATTACCTTTTCAACTACTGGCTCAGCAGGCTTTACAAATCCTGTTTTCCTCGCTATATCAAGCGTTTCTGCCTGCTCTCTTGTTTCTGCTGCAGCTTCTTCGACAGCTTGTCTAATCTCCTGGCAGACATCCTTTAAACAGTAGCCTCCAGATAAAAAATCTTCGCTACCGCAATTTTGGCAACGGCCTTGATTGATAATCCTATTGTCCCCATAGGCAATATGGGTTGCCCTGCCCTCGGTATTATTTCCTGACCCTCTCAAACGCCCTGCAGTGCCAGGCCTTTGGCGTCCACCACCACCAAAAAGAGAAGCATCCGTCCCACCAATATCTCTACGTTTTTTTCCTGATTTTGCCATATATTTAGCTGTTAATTTAAGGTTTAATTATTACTAAGTTTATTTTTTTCATTTTTATTAGTACCACAAACTTATCCGAAAAATGATTTTAACTTCTTTCAGTCATCCTGAACTTGCATGCCCGCCGAAGCTTTTGGCGTAAGAGGGATTCAGGATCCACTAAAATAACCCAGATTCACTATTCCCAGCCATGGGAGGGCAGGCAAATCTAGTTTAGAATAGCAGAAAGGTATGTTTCGGACTGGCTCTACTTAAAATAAGAAAAGCTCTTTACGAAAGAACTTGTGAGAAAAGTTTTCAAATTTTTCATCATAGTACAGTAGTCTACATATTTTGTCAAGCAAGCTACTAATTTGTTGTTGTAAATCTACATAATTGTTTAGTTTAATAGTCTTAAAATGAAAATCTTGCCCTTACATATACCAATAAATGCACCAGAATGAATGTACTAGAGTGATTAGATAAATTGACAAAACAGTACCTAGGTGTTATAATTCCCATCGTAATCCAATAAACTCCTATTAAATTATATGGAAAAAGTAGATAAAATCTCAATCGTATACACATGTAGCATCTGTGAGGGTAAATTTAGCTCTGAAGACTCAGTTGGCAAATTCTGTGGTGTCTGTAAGAAAAACTTTTACCCAATCTGCTTGTCTTGCTTACTGGGACACGAAAACATTTGTAGAGATACCTACCCCGATATGACAATAGTCCGAGCAAGAAAAACCCCCATAAATCAAACCCCAGACAGACCCTTCCAGAGTACCGATGGAGCTAAACCTGCAGTGCCCATGTCTCCTGAACCAAGCAGTAGCGACAGCAATGCAGCTGGTAGGAGAAGAAGGAGTAGGGCTGGCAATCTTTTTTCATAGTATATTTTTCCTAAGGCAATTCAAGGATGGACTGAGGCCTCAAATCAAAAGCCCAAAAAGGGCTTTTTAGTCAGCACAGCTAAGCATACACTTCACAAAACTCCTTTTAAATAGGATGTAATTCTATACATTGTGCGGCCTAAAAAACGAAATATTGAATATAAATATAACTTGACTAAACTTGGTTTATTTAGTATAATTGGCACAAATAAATCGCTTCTTTATATTAAACCCTAAAATACTGCCAAGTGTAGTGCTTGCAGGTTGTTTTATTTGCTCTTTTTACTTCAACAGACTGCGGGACAGTTAAGTCTAACCTATCACCAGCATATCCTGTCATTCCAGCGAAAGCTGGAATCCATCACATTCTAAAGGTGAATGCTGTATAACTTTTAGCCAACTCTCCCCCACTCTGGTGAAGTAAATCTCGTATTTTTACTTCGCCAAGTTCATAAAAACGTCGTGTGCCAAGCGGTACACTGCAAACCAAAAACAAAAGCAGAGCCCCTCTTTGTGAGGACTCTGCCCAGCACCTTAACAATTTCATAAGAAAGGAGCTTGCAATGGCTATACAAACTCGAGAGATTACTGGTACCGAAGCAGCGGTAGCAGTTGATTTGATGAGACCGCTCGTTGAGTCTGCCGAGAGTCAACTAATGGATCTCCAGCGCAAGCTGGCGCTTCGTTACACCGGAACTGGAACGCAGTCCTGGCAACCGCTGGTACGGGCGTCAAGCCTGGTATCAGTGTACGCGCGGATGGCAAAGCTCGGCGCAAAAGGCGGTGACCTCATCGCTAAGATCAACCTGGAGACCCAGAACATCGGCGCCCCGGACATCACGCCATACACAGCAAATTCCCGCATATCAAGCGCACTCAAGCTTATATCCCGGAGAATTACGCTTTTCGATGAAATTTCATACGCCTTTTCTGTCGCGAACTCAGAAAAGGCACCCACAGACCTCCAGTGGTGGCGAAGGTTCGGCGGGTCCAAAAAGGGAGCCGCTGCCATAGCCGCGTTCGCACAGCTTCTACCACCCGACTACAAGAAGATGTGCGACGACACCGCCCAACTCATGCGGGAGGTGTCAAAACTTGCGGAGCAGCAGGAAAAGAAAGCGAAGAGCGTTGTCGAAGGCTTCAAGAAAGAGTATCAGCCTTCCGACAAACAGCTTCTTGCTGAATACGCCAGGCAGTACAACCTCGCGGTTGGCAACGCGAAAAAATTCGGGCAAGAGAGAAGAGAGCTCCGGGACGACTTCATGGCTCACGCAATGAAGCCGGACGAGACACGGACTGAGGGCAAACTCGCAGAGTCTACCCTAAATTTTACCGAGGCACTTGAGGCTCAGGCAAAGTACCTGTCTCTCTTCTTCCACCGCACATCCGCGTTGACAATGGGTAGCGACGCCGCTACCTACACCGCATTAACTTCGTTTGCAACGGGGCAGATGCCGCTACTGTACGTCAACCGACTGGGCTTATTCCTCGTCAACCACTTCAACCGCATGATTTGTTGCAGTTTACTCGCTCTCGCAGTCGCCGTTGGCGACAAGACCGAGGAAGAAGCAAAAGCAATATTCAGCGGAGTGGCGGCTGAGGACGCCTCTATCCAACGCGCCATCACCGGCGCTTAATAAAAGGAGACGACATGAAAGTTTACGGGATGCCAGAAGAATTCTGGAACGAAGTGGTAATGGATAAACATGAGACAAAGCTTTTCCTGATCAAGCAAATCCTTGCCTTGATTTCCATTGCTGTATTTTTTCTCGTGGTGTATCCCATGACACACATACCGTTTTATGCGCCGAACTCAAGCGAGTTCGAAAAAACCGTACTCGGCTTTATCGGTTTTCTGGTTGCTGCTACGTTTACTACGGCGACCTGCAAAGCGTTCTACAATAAGCGGTCTTCTTGGAGAGAACTCTCTCTGGAGTTCGTCTCCGTTGTCGGGATTTCAATAGGACTTGTGATCATCACGCCCTACCGAAACCCCTTTCCTGGGATACCAGATGCATTCATTAGCGCCCTGACTCTGACGATGTACATAGTTGCAGTTGCAGCTGGAACTAACTTCATCGAGAAAGAGGAGTCACTGAATTCCAAGTGGGAAAGGAGGCTGTGGTACAGCATTAGGCTAGTGGGGACAGTTTTCCTTTTTCTTGTAACCTCCAGCCTTGCACTTTACTTTTTCTGGGGGAACTCAAAAGGGATGGCCGTGCTGGGATTGACTGTGATCCTGGCATATTTCTCGTTTATCTACTACACGGATTATCAAAGCGGGAAATTTCAACTCACCTGCCACATACTGAACCTGACCCTTGTGCCACTGCTGCAATTTTATGCGTCGCCCAGCGCAGGAGCCACTGGAATTTACTGGTTTCTGCAGAAGGCAATAATGCCGGCTTTGTACATCATATCCGTGGTGACAACGGTCACAATGTACAGGGATCTGAGCGAGGATGCCCTTGACATCATCGAGGGCCTCGAGGAGGAGAAGCCTAAAGTACCGGCGGAAGCGGCACCAGTGCCGGCAGGGCACCCACCAACACCGGCACAGTCGGCGAAGCCGATGGACCTAAAGAAGGGAGATAAGTTTCTCCACCCCGAGAAAGGAGTGGAGCTAACGGTCACAGGTCCACCCTTTGCCTCATCCGACGAGGATGGGGTGTATATCGGGGTGCCTTGCACCGATGGAAAGAAGGAGGCTGGGGTCCTTCAATTCGAACCCCAGGAGCGAGTAACCAAACTTTAAAAAACGCACATTGCTGCGATATGAAAGGAGGAAAAACTCAGTTAGTTTTATGGCCGGGTAGTATGTTTTGCGAAAGCAAAACCTCTACTACCCGGCCTTTTTTCTTTTTCCATGTCCCGAGGAGACTCCTTGGGACAGGTGGTTTTTATTTTAACGCCCGTCTCCTTCTTTCCTGCACAGCCTGCCAGTTCTCACGGAGTGCTCCAAGATCTTCTTTAGCGGCAGCTAAATTATGGATTGTTTCAGCAAATGACCCATCTTTTGGTTTTGTCTCAAGTTTTGATTCATCATTCAAACGAGACACTTCCTTTCCAGGAGGTACTATAGTTTTTACCTCACCTACACACGATCCACCAAAAGTAACAGCTAGGCCAAGAGCCACAGCTCTAACACCTCGCGCAAATAGATTTTTCTCAAATTTATGCATGCAAGTCTGTCCATGGCCCGAGGAGACTCCTTGGGACCAGTGGGGGTTAGATTAGGGCTTTCTTTAGGAGTTCATTGACGAGTTTAGGGTTGGCGCGACCTTGGGTTTTTTTCATCACCGCTCCAACTAAGGCACCAAAAGCTGCTTGTTTTCCAGCCTTGAAGTCTGCGACGATTTTTTCGTTCACTTTAATTACTTCACCAACAACCATTTCAAGCTCACCAGCATCTGAAACTTGGGCAAGGCCTAGATCTTGAATGATGCTATCGGGCTCCCCGCCTTTTTCAAACATCTCCTTAAAAACCTGTTTGGCAGCGGAATTGGAGATCTTGCCGTCAGAGATGAGCTTAACCAGTTCAGCTAGATTTTCCGGTGTTATCTTAGCTTCAGAAACTGAAAGTTTATGGGCATTGAGAAGCTGGGTAAAGTCCTGTAAGCACCAGTTGACTAGGCTTTTGATCAAAGTTTGGCGAACATTTTCACCAGAAGAAATATCTCCGCCTGTGCCTAGCCACTCGTCAAGCTCGCTTACCGCATCTTCAAAAAAGTAAGTTAACTCTTTGGAGTTCAAAAGATTTTCTATGTCTGCATCAGGCAGCCCATACTCTGCCCTAAACCTTTTCCGCTTTTCATGCGGCAGTTCCGGCAAACTAGCTTTTAAGTCTCGTATATACTCTTCGCTAAAGTGTAAAGGCGGGATGTCTGGTTCAGGCATATACCTATAGTCATTGGCCTCCTCCTTGCTGCGCTGCTCTACTGTGACGGACAGCTTTTCGTTCCAACCCATAGTCACCTGACGAGGAGTCTCCCCTTTCTCTAGCATCTCTATCTGTCTTTGGATTTCATACTCTATAGCCTGTTCAACAAATTTAAATGAGTTAATGTTCTTCACCTCAACTTTGTAAGGAGGCAAACCTTCCTGTCCCGGTTTCCGTACGGAGATACTCGGTTCGCAGCGCATAGAACCTTTTTCCATGTCCGCATCACTTGCCCCCACATAACGGGCTATGCGCTGCAGTTCTTCTAGATACTTCCTTGCTTCTTGTGCGGACTCTATACAGGGATGAGTCACTATCTCTAAAAGCGGAGTACCAGCCCTGTTGTAGTCAACTAAGCTATACGGCAGTCCTTCCGGGTGCATATTTTTCCCAGCATCTTCTTCTAGATGCGCCCGCTGGATCAACACTCTTTTTACAACCTCATCTTGCTCCTGGCCATCTTTTATATTTGATATTTTATTTTTAATATTGACCTCGAGCCAGCCTTCCTTGGCGATGGGCTGATCGTACTGTGAGATCTGGTAGCCTTTAGGGAGATCTGGATAAAAATAATGCTTCCGATCAAACTTACTCCACTCATCTATGGTGCAGTTTAAAGCTAGGCCCATCAAAGCTGCTAGGCGGACGGCTTGTGAGTTGGCCACGGGTAAAGTTCCAGGGTGGGCTAAAACCACCTCATCTATGTTTACATTGGGCTGTTCTTCTCCTGCTACATTTGGCGCAAAGCTAAACATCTTCGACTTTGTGCGAAGCTGAATGTGGACCTCCAAACCTATCACGGGACGGTAACCTTCTTTTATCATAAATTCCAAACAACAAATTACAAAAAAATCCCTGACTAAAATTGTGCTATAAAATAAATCAAATTTAACTTAAAAGTCATAATCCAAAAATCAAAACTTCAACTCATAAATGATAACTATCTGGCTTTCAGTTTCTTAACACCAGCCGCTAGCATACTGGCTAACTGTGAGGCCTCTTTTATTAATGGTGTTACGCGGACTTCTGAAGCAAGCTTCGCATCTTGCAGCATTCTCAGCCAAAATTGCGTCTCATTTGCGCTCTTTAGAGCTATCTCATTGAACTTTTTAAATTCCAACCTAGAGCTTGCTGCTCGGGCTTCAGCCAAATTTGCCCCTATGGAACACCCGCTGCGTATAAGCTGATCAGCAATGACCCATGCGGCACGCTTATTTGGTAGATCGTCGCATAAAAGTATTACAGAAAGTCCAAACTGATAAGATCTTTCTTTTAAATCACTTTCAAGTTTATAGTTGAAGTTTTGCATTTTGACTTTTGAGTTATAATTCACTGATTGGCATGCTTTATGACTAAGTTGTCAATTTTCATTTTTTCTTTTAGCTTTTATTTAGCGATGGGGTTTTTTTATGCCAATCTGTTGCCTGTTGGTAGGCTAGACCGACATCAAAGATCTTCTGCTCGCCCCATTGTGGGCCTATGATCTGCAATCCAACCGGCAAGCCGTCCACAGACGGCGGAGTACCGCTGCTTGGCATGGCAAAACCGCAAGGTACGGAAAGAGCTGGCAGACCAGCCAAAGAAGAAGGGATATTTAACTGGTCAGCTATGTAACCAAACAAAGGGTCGTCCGCGGCCTTACCCAGAGGTACTGCGACATTGGGGCTTGAAGGAGCAGCTAGGACATCCACTTCTTTAAATACCTGCTCAAACTCGTTTATGATGAGCCTTCTAACCTTTTGGGCGCGTTTATAATACGCATCATAGT
>CAYYEK010000016.1:0-16644 GCA_964470855.1 uncultured Candidatus Saccharibacteria bacterium | reverse complement strand
ATATGCTAAAAGAGCTAATTGAGATCTATTTTGGTTACGTTTCGGACTAATTACCAAAAAATAAGATATGGCTAATCTTAAAAGCTGGTTTCTTAAAACCTCGGATTTTGAAAAGTTACGTATGCTGGTCTTGGGGCTTTTTGTTGTGGCACTGGTATGGAATTTGAGTACCTATGTAGTCCTCCCCGGAAGGTTGCCCAAAGATTTTTCATTGGATCTTGCAGCGCAAGACTTGGTAGTTTTTTCTAAGTATGACCGTGGGCAGGTTTTGGAAGTGCTCTCAGCAGAGCAGGGCGCCTCAGGGCAATACGCTTTTCTTTTGCCACAAAAAGTGAAAGTCAGGATGGACTCTGGCGATCAAGCTGGGCAGACGATAGAGGTAGACCACCAGACAAGACCAGGCGACCCCGGTAGCCAGCTTAAGACAGGTGGCCGCGTAGTATTAGGGTTCTACCAGATACCCGGTGAAAGCAACTATGTTGTCATAGATCGGTTTCGGCTGCCGGCTTTGGCGTGGCTTATGTTCTTATTCGGGGTAATCGTGGTGGCAGTAGCCAAGTGGCGGGGTTTTGCCAGTCTTGTTGCCATGCTGTTTTCACTGGGTGTTTTGTATTTTGGCATTGCGCCAAATATCTTAGTGGGCAGAGAGCCTATCCTTGTTACTATTATAGGCGCGGCTGTAGTATTGACTGTCAGTATTTTCCTTTCTCACGGATTTTCCAAAAAAACCCTGCTGGCTTTTTGGGCAACTGTTTTGTCTATGCTGTTGGCCATAGGTCTAGCTGAGATTGCTGTAGCGGTGACCAAAGTGTTCGGCTCTGGGGATAGTGACGCGTTGTTTTTACAATCCGGGCTCATGGGCGCGTTGAACTTGAGAGGGTTGTTTTTGGCTGGTGTGATCATTGGTACCTTGGGTATCTTAGACGATGTAACTTCCACCCAAGTTTCCAGCGTAAAAGAGCTTTCTGAGTCTGACCGTGCAGCTTCGGTAAAGCAGTTGTTTTTCCGAGCGATGCGAATTGGCAAAGACCACATAGCCGCCATAGTCAATACGCTAGTTTTTGCTTACGCTGGCGTTGCTATGCCTTTGTTTTTACTGGTGTTGGTCAATGTCTCTCAGCCGGTTTGGGTTATGGTTAACAGTGAGCCCATAGCTGAAGAGTTGGTTAGGATGTTGGTGGGAAGCGCGACACTGGTGTTAGCTGTGCCACTATCTACCATACTTGCGGCCTCCTGGTACGGAAAAAACAGACAGGTTGAGCAGGAGGCAGGGGAGAGCGTAGTAGTGGTTGAAGAAACCGTGGTAGTGGTGGAAGAATAGGCAGGGGGGATCTAGAATTTAGAATCTAGAATATAGAATTTGGAATTTAGAATTTGGAATAAAGAATTATGAAGTAAGAAGTAAATTGCAAGAAGTATGTATTGTGTAGTATCTATTATGCCTTGCTGGCACGCGACTAGTTGACTCGCGACTATCAACTACTTTTCTATCAGCCCGTTAACCCTTACTACTATACCCGCCTTCGCCCTACGGGCTACGGACGGGCAAGCTACTTCTACTACTCTACTACTTTCTTCTTTCCATTCATTGTTTCTTGCTTTCTGTCTGGTTAAAGATTCCCGCCCTAGGCGGGTCCGCCACTGGCGGAAAGGATAAAGGATTAAGGATGGATTCTAACCTCTCGCTGCTTGCTTTAATTCATTCTCCCTAGCCCATACACTTGCTTCGTGTAGTGATTCAAAAGTACCCGCATCTCGCCAAAAACCTTGGATGTGTTTGGCTTTTAGTAGTCCGCGCTTGTGATACCAATTAGCCACATCGGTTATCTCCAGCTCTCCACGGGCAGATGGCTTTACACTTTTTGCTGCCTCCAAAACTTGTCCGTCAAAAACATAAATGCCTACTTGAGCTAGATTGGACTTGGGTGTTTTAGGCTTTTCCTCTACAGAAAGTACTTTGCCTTGGCCATCTAGCTCCAATATCCCAAATCTTTCCGGGTCAGGCACTTCTTTGGCAAATACCAATCCACCGCCATCGAAATTTTGGATATCTTCTGCAAATTCATGTTCAAAGATGTTATCTCCAAGAATAAGCGTTACATTGTCCCCGTCATCTAAAAAGTTTTCTCCTATCAAAAATGCTTGGGCTAAGCCTTCTGGCTTGTCTTGAATTTCGTAGGTAAATTTAACCTTGTCGCCAAAAGCTTTGCCGCTTCCCAGAACTTTCATGTAGTCACCGCAGTGGTCGGGCGCTACGATTATCAGGATTTCTTTGATCCCAGCACGAAGCAGGGTCTCCAGCGGATAAAAGATCATGGGTTTGTTGTAGACCGGCAGGAGCTGTTTGGAGGTCACATGGGTGAGGGGGCGCATACGTGTGCCCAAACCCCCGGAGAGTATGATGCCTTTCATATGGTTAGAATTTGGAGTTTAGAAGTAAGAATTATGAATCACAAATGAGGAATAAGGAATAGCGAATGACGAATAGAGAATGAGGAATGAGGATGTGAGAAATTTTGGTGTTAGGGAAGTGATTCGGTGTAGTTTTCAAGCTCGTCTTGCCAGTCCGTGGGGTGAAAACCTGTGCTTTCCAGCTTACTCAGGTCAAATTCGCTTCTCAGGGGCCGTTGCGCTGCTTGTGGTTTGTCTTTGAAGTATTCTGAAGTAGAGATGGGTATAACTTTACTTTTTAGATTTGCAAGTTTAAATATCCGATCAGCCATCTCTGCCCAGCTTGCAACAGGTCCCGCGTTAGACACATGATATGTGCCAAAAGGGGAGTTGGTATGCAATAGATGAAGTATCGCTTGGGTTAGGGTATGGGTAAAGGTCAGTCTGCCGGTTTGGTCGCTCACGACCTTAGGGTCAACCTCTTTTTTACCTAGTGCTAACATGGTGTTTACGAAATTTTTCCCATCGCCAATGAGCCACTCAGTTCGTAGCAGGTAGTGTTTCTCCCAGACTCCAAGGGCGTACTCTCCAGCTGCCTTGCTCTGCCCGTAAACATTTAGTGGGCAGATAGGCTCGTCTTCCTTGTGTGGCGATTTAGTTCCGTCAAAGACATAGTCAGTGGAGATGTGCACCAGCGTCGTGCCAAATCTTTGAGAGAGTTTCGTCATCTCGGCAACGGCCGCTGCGTTGAGCTGCCAAGCAAGCCGTCTGCCCTCTGCGGTTTCTGCTTCGTCTACATTTGTATACGCAGTGGCGTTTATAGCCACAGAAAAATTTTTCCAGTCCACCTGCTCCAACTGTTGGGGTTCTGAAAGATCCAACTCTGGCAAGCCCACAAAAGTTGCATTTGGAAGGCTTTTTTGTAGGGTATTTGCTAACTGCCCCCCTTTTCCAATAATTAAAATATTATTCATGAAGTTTTGGAATAGCGTTGCGCTTAAAATCTTCATAATCTAAAACATAGTCGCTACGATCCGGGCTGTAGTTGGTGGAAGCTAAGGCTAACAACACACTACCTTCTGCAAAGTCTTCGAAACCATGCCATACATAGTTCCTTACATAAATTCCTACGCCGGAGGTTAGCGGGACCCTTTCAAGTCCTCCGCCGTAATCCACTACCGCTATACAGGAACCTCGCAGCATGGCGAAGAATTCTTTTTCCTCTTTATGGTAGTGGTGGGTTGTGCTGCCGACTGCGTCCGTAACATAGTAAAAGCGTTTTACCTCGAAGTCTAGGACATCTTTCAATTCAACTGGGGTGAGTTTGTATGTTCCCTTGGCTTCGGAGTTGGCCGGAAAAGACTTCAATAGAAATTTTTTATACAGCATAGTATTACTTTTGAAAATGAGCGTTAATTTCTTTTTCCCTCTTGGTTACATTGGCAACCCATTCGGAATTATCCAAGTACCATTGGATAGTATCTTTTATTCCACTTTCAAAATCTTTTTTTGGCACCCAACCTATAGTTTTTTTGATCTTACTAGCATCTATAGCGTAGCGCCTGTCATGTCCTGGTCTGTCGGTCACAAATTCTAATAAAGGTTCTTTGAAACCAAAGTAGGAGTATATTATTCGTGCTATCTCAAGATTATTTTTCTCATTATCCGCTCCAATGTTGTACACTTCGCCTGGGTGTCCCGCATTTAACAGTAACCACAAAGCCTCGCTGTGGTCTGTTACGTGTATCCAGTCTCTAACATTTTTGCCGTCTCCGTATATAGGGGCCGGTTCACTTTTCATAGCTTTAAGTATAAAAAATGGTATTAACTTTTCAGGAAATTGATATGGACCGTAATTGTTAGAACAGTGGGTGACGATTACAGGAACTTTGAAAGTTTTGAAATAAGCTCTGCACAGTAAGTCGCCTCCAGCCTTTGCGGCAGCATAAGGGACATTAGGTGCAAACGGGGTTTCTTCCGTAAAAGCTTGACTGTCACTCAGGTCGAGGCTTCCATAGACTTCATCGGTGGAGACTTGAACCATTCGTGTAATTCCTATTCTTCGTGCTGTATCTAGAATAGACTGTGTGCCAAGAACGTTTGTTAAAACAAACTCCCTACTACCTACATGAATCGATCTGTCAACATGAGTTTCTGCAGCAAAGTTAATTATGTGGTCTATGTTAAATTCTTTAATAATTTTTTCTAAAGTTTCTTGGTCGCAGATATCGCCTTGCACAAAAACAAACCGTTCGTTTCCATGTAGGTCGTTTAGATTATCTAAATTTCCAGCGTAAGTGAGTTTGTCGTATACTACCAACCTCTCTACCTCAGGCTTTAAAATGTTAAGTCTGGTGAAATTTGAGCCAATAAACCCGGCCCCTCCTGTTACAAGTAGTCTCATAATTTTGTAGTTTTTTTTGCTGATATTCATTAGGACTTTTTAAGTTTAGCTCAAATTGGTTTTATTACAATATTGACATAGCGGTATTAGTGTGGTAAAGTGTACTTATGCGAAAATATTTTGGCCAAATTAATACAAATCACCTCACCACTAAGCAGGTTGCTTGTGTGTGGTCTGGTTTTTATTTTGCTAGTTTGGCCAAGGTGTTAAGACCTAGTGGGTAGTCATTTCCACTAGATAAGCTATTTTTTTGCATCTCGGCTAGACTGGCCGAGATTTTTTATTTTGGTATTTATGTCTAGAAAACAGGACCTGACAAAACTAAGGAGGAATCTATGAGCAAGAGATATTTGTGGCTATTTGCCTTGCAGTATTTTGGAATGGCGCTCACGGCAACCATTTACACGCCGTACCTACGAACTGCTGGGCTAACTGAAGTTCAAGTAAACCTGGTGAATGTGGCTTTCTTCTTGACCATTACCCTTGCCGAAGCGCCTACAGGGGCTTTTGCAGATGTATATGGCAGAAGATCCTCCGTCGCTTTAGGGCTTTTGCTTAAGTCCGTAGGCTTTTTAATCTACGGACTTTCCAATAGTTGGACTGGGTTTGTGGTCGGAGAAGTACTGTCCGGTTTTGGGGTAACTTTTATAAGTGGGGCCTTCAATGCCTGGCTTGTAGACGCAAGCTCGCAGGAAGATGAATGGAGGCCGGCCATTACCAGAAAGGAACAAATCATACCCATCTTAGGTATAGTTGCTGGATCATCTGGTGCGCTACTTTATGGGGTAAATAAATCTTTGCCATGGTTTTTGGGTGGAGTGTTTACTGGTATTGCCGCATTACTTGCCTGGCTGTTAATGCAGGAGAGTTACCGTAACGGTAAGCACTTTCATGCACCTAGCAAAATCTCTCAAGCAGTACATGAGGGGTTTAAACTAGTAAAGTACAGCCCTAAACTGTTGCGTTTGGGTTTACTACTTGGCGCATTAACCTTAGCTGTCCAGGCTGTGAACATGCAATGGCAGCCTAGGTTTGTTTTGGGCGAAAATCCCGTAGCCTTAAGCATAGCTTGGATAGTTATCGCTTGTGCTAACTTTCTGGGGGCTACTTATTCCAGGAGAAAGGGTGTGGATCTAACTCTACCGTTATTTGTGGTGGGTTTGGGTATAGTTCTTTCTGGAATTTTACCTCTTTATCCAGCAATGATGATGTTTGTTTTTCATCAGCTGGGTAGAGGCATGGTGGCACCTGTAAGAGAAGTGGCATTCCATAGAGCCGTGATAAACCCTTCAGTAAGAGCAACAGCTGACTCAATGCTGTCTGTGCTTACTCATGCAGCAGGAGTTGTGGGGCTTATAATGAGCGGTTTATTGGCCGACCAGTTTGGCTATACTACTTCCTGGGGAGTTTCAGGACTACTGCTTTTGGTAGTTATCCTTAGGAAGAGAAGAGGCGAAGCCTGAGTAATTTTAAAGTAGCAGATCTATTATGATCTGCTACTTTATTTATTTTGGTAAAAGTTATAATATACTCTTATGTTTGAGCAGATGCTAGGAAAAAAGGTGTTGGTGGTGACCGCCCATCCGGATGATGAGAGTTTTTTAGCGGGTGGCACAGTCTGGAAGCTTTCGGAGAGTGGAAGCGAAGTCCACCTTTTATGCGCTACCAAAGGCGAAAAAGGCACTTCCCACATAGGTATTCCTTGTGATCCGGATGAACTGAAAAGCATCCGGGCCGAAGAGTTGGAAAAAGCTCGAGCCTGCACTGGTATTGCTCATCTGCGTATCTACGATTTTCCGGACGGCCAGCTGTCCGAGTACGCAGAAAATTTCGAAAAAATGATCCAGGACCACCTAGATTTTTTTAGGCCGGATTTTGTTTTAGGTTTCGGTGAGGACGGCTACACCGGGCACCTAGACCACATCGCTAGTTTCAAAGCCGGCTTTGCCGCGAGTTTCAAAGCCGGAGTACCCTACGTTGCTTTTGCTTTACCAGGTGGGGAACTAGGGGAGAAGTATAAAGCTAAGCTTTTAGTTAAACGGAGTAACGGTAACTATCAAGACAGCAAAGCTTTGCATGAACCAGATTTTGAGGTAGAAGTAAATCGGGAGAAAAAACTAGAAGCCATGCGCTGTCATGTTAGCCAATGGGAAGGGTTGGATCCGGAAAAAGTTTTTGGAAAAGATCTTTCTGAGCACTTTTTGACCCGCGAGTACTTTGTAGTCGTCTAATCCAAACCCCTAACCATCTTTGATTTGGAGTTTCTTTGACCCAGCAAACTTGAGTAGGTTGGAAGGAAAGCTGGAGATTTGGCTTTTCTTTTCTTTATACCTTTCGTCGGCTAGAGAGATAAGTTGGCTTACGAGTTCTCTAAGGGTTTTACCACTTTCTTTCCATAGGTGGTGGTAGAGCGTACCTGGCAACGGATTGACCTCTATGGTAAATAGTTCTTGAGTGCTTTGATCTAAAAGAAAATCTACCCTGGCTATGCCGGTACAGCCAAGATTTTGAAATATTTTTTTTGACAACTCCTGTATCCGCCCGGTAACTTCATCTGGGATTTCGGCTGGTATCTGTAAACCTGTCTTAGCAGCACCAAATTGCGTTCCTCCTTCTTTTAGGTACTTTTCGTCGTAAGAGAAGATTGCCTCTCCAAACTTTGATTCCTGCACTAGTGAAACTTCAAGATCGTGGTTTCCTATTACACAACAGGTTAGATCTTTCAGGTTTGGGACCGCTTTTTCTAAAAGTACTTCTTGTCCGTACTTTAAAGCAACCTCCACGGCAATCTCTAAACTTTGCAGATCATTGACTTTTTGAACTCCTATGGAGGATCCGAGTCTAGGAGGTTTTACCACGATGGGCCAGTTTAGTTCCTCTATGGATTCCAAAAGTTTTACTTGCCTTTTACCAGCCCATTCGGTCTTGGTGATGACTTTAAACTTAGGCGTTGGGATGCCTAGGCTTTGCAGTACTTGTTTGGTGAGAATTTTGTCTATGGCTATAGCAGAGGGTGTGACCTCGCAACCAACATAAGGCAGGTCTGCCAACTCAAACAGTCCTTGCAATGAGCCGTCTTCTCCAAAACTACCATGCAGCGCCGGAAAGGCCATGTCTATTTTATACCTTTTGCCGACAAATTTGTTCTCCTGAAGCTCCAGACCTCCACCGCCTATCTTAACCCAGTTTATGTCTGAAAGTTTTTTTAGGTTCGCTTCTAATGCAGGGTTTGTAAAAAAATTTAACTCTGCCATTTCTGGCTGGCTTTTCCAGAGTCCATTTTTGTCTATGTATACAGGCACCACTGTATGCCCAATCTTTTTAAGTTCGGAAAGTATCAATTGTCCTGTTATGATGGAGACTTCGTGTTCAGGACTTTTACCTCCGAAGAAAACGCCGATACTCATTGGATTTTATGGATTAATAGTAGTTATCAGACCAGTCATTTTGAAAAAGTATGACATCACCGCTTTTGATATAACTACCCAGCTCTTGGTGAGCCTCAGTAGTATCTTTGAATACTATGACATGGTCTTTTGCGAATCCCTGCTTTTGTAGGCCGGTTAATATATGTGGGTAGGCAGAATTGTTTATGAGCATAACTAGGTCCGCGGTTTTGGCTAGCTCCCTGCCTATCTCTTCGTGAAGTAGCTGATTTTGCGCTCCGGTTTCTACGAGCCCCGGGGTCAGGACTACCTTCCTTTTATTTTTAAACTTGGCAAGCGTCTGTAATGCTTGCTTTACTCCTTCAGGATTGCCGTTGTAGCTGTCGTCTATGATAATTGTACCATTGGGGTTTTTACTAGGTTCTAGTCTGTGCGGCACCGGTTTTAGGTCTTGAAAGGCTTGGATACAAAGTTCTTCCGGTATATTCAGCAGGCGTCCCAGCCTCAGGGTTAAAGTAGCCAAGCCGAAAGCATAGTCTGAAAGCAAAAAGGTGGTAAAAGCGTATTGCTTTTTGTTGTCTAGCTCCTCTATGGTAAAGGTTTGCCTTAGGTCTTGATCAGACAAGGTGCTAGCTAAAAGTCTAAAGCCGGAAAGTTCGGGTCGCTTATAACCGTAGAAGTAAACTTTGCTGGGGAGTTGGTGTTTAGTGTAGCTGGTACAGATCCTGTTATCATCCGCATTCAGGAGTAGGGTTTCGGTCGTGTGTTCGGCTAGTTCAAACATGGTTTTTTCAGCGTTTTGTATACCACCCATTCTTTCTATATGTGCTTCATTTATACCCGTGATTATACCTACCCGCGGCGTGATTAGGTTGCAGAGACTGTCTATATCACCCGGCTTGTATTCGCCCAGCTCGGCTATGAGCCATTCATACTTTTGCAGGGGTTCTTGCAGAAGCAGTTTCGCAATGCCTAAAGGAGTGTTGATATTTTCAGGGGTAGCGAGTACTGAATATTTTTGTTTAGCTAGTAAGGTGGTTAGTTCTTTAGTCGTGGTTTTTCCATAGCTACCTGCTATGTTAAGGATGTTTAAGCTTGGTATACACTTGACCTTTCTCCTTGCCTTTTTCACCAGAAGGTTTTTTACTACTTTTTCCAGCGGAAAGAGTATTGCTTGGGCGAGGCACAGGATGAGTGGGTGTAACAAAAACGTTAAAGCAAAAGTTGTTACTAAAGCAAGGGCAGTCGCGGTAAGGTCAGGGTCTAGTTTAGTTTTAAAGAAAAACCACAGTAAATAAAAAAGTACTAGCACAAGGAAGAGGTCTAGAAATATTAGGACTTTGATCTTCGATGTGAAATCCAGTTTTTTTCTGGGATTCGGCTTAGGCTTGAACAAGTGTAGATATGACCGCAGATATCTACGCGTTTGGTATTCTTCTAGTTGATATATATAGAACTGGTATTTGAAAATATTGAACATATCAAAAGAGGGCTTTAAGTAGTGCGGATATAAACTGATCAGGTTGATCTAAAAACGGGAAGTGTCCGGCGTCTTTTATAATTGTTAAACTTGAGTGTGGGATCTCTTGGTTTATGATCTTGCCCATCTGCAGTGGGGTTTCGGTGTCGTTTTCGCCCCAAATAATGGCAGTAGGGGATAGGATATGTTTTAGGATAGGCCGGAGGTCTTCCGAAATAATATTTTTATATGTATGGGTAAGATTTGGCGTTGCTAGGTAGTCATCCGATCCCAGTTGTTTGTAAATCGCAGCCCTAGCTTTTTCAAGCCCTGGTAGTCTGAAAATAGGGCTGGCTAGTTTGGCCAGGGTGTTTAGCATTCGGATTTTTTGCGCATTAATTTTTATGCCGGCGCTGTCCACGAGAACGATTTTTTTAAACGTACTTTTAGTGCCAAGTTTTATGGCGATACGGCCTCCTATCGAGTGGCCGACCAACACTGTGTTTTTGATGTGCAGTTTTTCAAAAAAACTCAAAATAATTTCGGCATAGTCCGAAACTGTAAAGGGGTGTCTTGGCTCTTCCGACCCTCCAAATCCAGGCAAGTCAATCAGATAAACCGACGCAAGTTCAGGGCTTAGATTTTTCATGGCTGGTATCCAAATTTTAGAGTCCGCTCTCCAGCCATGCAGAAAAACTAGGGCTTGTTTGCTTGCCGGATTGCTATGTTCGTAGTAGCTGAGTAGCTGGTCATTTACTACAATATTTTTAAGCTGAAAATCCATGAAAAGTTGGATCCTACCACACCAGCCACGTAGAATTTAATTTACGGGGCTAACTAGCGGATCAGGATGGCGGATAATGGCGGGGGCCATTTTTCCGGTAGGTTCTAGTAAAATTGAGTGGTGTACAAGTTTTAAAAAAGCCTAACTTTTTAGGCTTTTATATTATAGGCTATAGGTTTGTGTTTATCAAAATCAGGGGTTTTATAAGCCTTTGCCGAGAACATCCTTTCTGGCAAGCTACCTAAGAGGAACTATTCGCGCGAATAGTTCCTAGGGAGTAGAGTATTTGTTGGTGGATTAAAACCAGGTTTTGGAGGCGTACTCTTCGTAAGAGCTTCCAAAAGCATTCTTTAGCACCTTGTGCTCTTCCATGCCTCGGTAGATACTCAAGGCGCCGTAACCCAAAACCGCCGCCAGCCCAAAAATCCAACTTTGCAAAAAAAGCGCGAATCCGCACAACACTAAAATTTGCGAGATGTACATGGGGTGTTGGATCTTACTGTAGATGCCGGTGGTTACCAACTTTTTTGCCTCTGGCGCAACTGTAAGCGAGTTACCCAGCTCATAGCGAGCAGCTATCCAAGGGATGTAAGCCAGTAGGGTCAGGAAGATCCCGGCCATGCCCCACAAATTGAGGGAAACTTGGGCACCCCAGATCATGAGAGAAAAATAGACGATAGTCGCGAAAAAGTAACCTAAAGGCACATAAGGGAAAGTTTTTTTGTAAGTAGTTTCCATGGGTTTAGTATAGCAGATTTTACTTTTTTGGTTCTAAGTAAAAATACAGCAGGAAACTCGCCAGTCCGGTTAAGAGGTGCCATATCGCATGACCCTGGGCCAAGCTTCCCGGAATACACCAAATCCTATAAAAATCCAGTAGCCAGATCCCATACCCTAGAACTAGGGCTAGTAGCGCTAGTAGCAGGGCCACTTTTTCCTTGCCTTTTCCAAATAGTTGGCTAAAGTTGAAAGCCAGGAAAAAGATAACAAGACCCGCGAAAACCTCTCTCCTGATCATAGGTGCAACCACCAGCATGCCAAATAGTGCGGCATTGAGAAATAGGAATCCACAGATGGCCTGCATCGCGGAGAAGGTCTTTTTTTGCCAAAGCTGTCTAAACAGGGCGATTGTTAACAGCAAATACATGCTTAGGACATCTAGTGTTTGGCCTAGAAAAGAAAGATTTGCGTGGTAGTAAAATGAAGACAAGCCAAGACTAAAAAGTAGGGCGGTATATAGAAAACTGAACTTGGTTAAGCGCTTTTGTCTGAAGAGATACAAGAGTAGCGCCGCCCCAAATACTAAAAACACTAGGCTTGAGTAACTATTGGTCGGTTGTAACGGAAAGCCGTCGCCTATAGATTCGCAAAAACAGTGGTCCGGTAGACAAGTGGCTTGTGTATTTAAAGTTTCTATCATTATAAATCCTTAGCTTTTCCCTGTTTTTTTCTATGCTGATGGAAAGATCTGCCAGCCATCAAGATAAGCCCGATCCACACTGCGCCCGCTAGTACTAATCTTATCCAACCACCTTCCATAAAGGTTGCGCCGGCGTAGACCATTATCAATGCGAAGGGGAGTTCTGCCAAAACGGTGATGAGCAGGTATTTTCCAAAAGGGTACTGGGCCAAGCCAAAGACATAGCCGGTTTCAGAAGGGGTCGCCACGCGAAAAAGCCATAAAAGCCACATGCTTAACTCTTCTGTTATCGCTTTTTGCCAATACAAGTAAGTTTGGGCAGTCAAGATTTTTTTCACCAATGGCGCCCCTAAGGTCTGACCTAAAAAGTACGCCAATGCATTGCCCAACAACCACCCGGTCATTAGCAAGGTCAGAGTTTGCGCTGAACCCCAAATGGAAGTGGCAAACGGCACAAGAGGAATGCTGGAAAAAGGTCCAAGTAGGATGGAAAGGCTGGCTAGTAACGTAAATACCGTATTTGCCAGAAGCGGGTGAGCACTTTCCAGGGCGGTCATCTTGTAGAGCAGGCTTGCCACTTCTGACTGTAACAGACCGGATCCTGCCATAATTGCAACAACCAATAATAGCAGTACAAGTGTTGCGAGCGCTCTGGTTTTGGAGTTGTTTTCCATATATCAATTATACCAGTATAGACTGGATAAAATCATCTTTTCAAAAACATCCCCACATACTAGAGTTTGTGAGGATGTCATAAAAAAACTGTATTACTGCAGAAGCTTCCAATCCTAAGGAGTGGGGGAGTCTGGCGGGTACTGCAGTTTAAGTTGTTCGTTTACAGCATCCAAGTCTGCTTTGGCTTTTTCCTGTTGGTCCATAAGCCCTTCAGCGCTTTGTTTATCGCTTTTGCCTGGTCCTCCGGTTAGTTGCCATGTAGCCAAGAGGGCAATTACGGCAATAGTTATGATAAGTAGGATGAGCCCAAAGCCTTGAGATTTGTTTTTCATAAGTTAGGTGTGTGTTTCAATTGAAAAGTGAGCGGGGTGCGTTTTAAATTTCTATAGTTACCTCTATAGCTCGGTGGTCGGATATGTATTCGTGAAGTTTAGTAGAAATGATGTTTAGGTTTTTTACAGCAAACCAGTCTAGTTTTGGTTTGAATGGTTGCCATGCTGTAGTTTTAAAAGGTGAAAAAGTTGGAGTATGTAGACCCAGGGCCTCAGTAAATCCTTGCGGCTCAAATATTTCTTTGGCCACATACTCTGCTTCACAGGTTTTTATAGTTTTTCCCTTAGCTTCTGCGTAACCTCGTGGAAACATATGCAAAAGTCTTATTGGTAATTTACGCCACCAAAAGTCAGCTATAGCAGTGTTGAGGTCACCGCAAATAATAGTTGGGCCTTTGTGGGTCTTTGCGTCCGCTATTATAAACTCTAACATTTTGAGTCTAAGCGCTAAGCTAGTACTAAAGAGGGGGAGCTGGCAGTTGTAGACGCGTAGAACTTGATTTGAAACTTCGATATCTGCTCTAGTGATGTTGTCTATGTTGCGATCGCCATTTTTAAAAGGAAAATGGACTTCTGCTGCATTCAATATGGGATTTTTGCTAATGATAATGTTTTGGTTTGAGCTCTTTTTTTGTTGCTGTTTTGTATTGGGGTTAAAAATATGTAGATTCTTAAAGTTTTGTATCTGTGGAATATACGCCTCAGCGTTGTTGAACTCCTGAATGGCAAGTATGTCCGCTTCAGTGCTTTCAAGGACTGGAGATACTTTTTTAAAACTCGTGTAACCTGTTCTATTTAAGTTTCCTTGGATGTTCCAGCTTAAAACCGTTAACTGTTTCATGAATGCATTATAACAAAATACGACAACGTTGATTCAAGATGAGCATCGCCCCTTCTATTATCCATATTTATGGCAGAAGCCTTTTGAAATAGACGGGTATAAAACAATATCGCCATATTAACATTCCAACATTCTTCATCCTTCGCATAAAGCTACGGAGGACAGGGCAGAATTTTGGAATGTTGTGAGTAAGGGTTTAGGGGGCGGGTGCGATGATTTCTGGTGAGTCTTGAAAAGGGGAGTTTACTAGTTTGGAGATTTTATATGAGCGCATCTCTCTGTCTTCATATGGTTGAAGCATGGCTAGCGCATCTTCTATGGGTGTGTCCATATCCAGCCATATAGCTTCGTCTTCTTTACGCAAGATGGCTGGCATGCGGTCGTGGATTTTTCCTACAGTGTCATTTGGTTCGGTAGTTATGATCACGCAGTGGGGGATGGTTATGCCATGTTCATCTGTTTCTTCTTGCCAAAGACCGGCGAAAGCAAACAGAGTCATGTCTTCAAGCTCAAACCTGTAAGGGATCTTTTCTCTGGAGTTATCTAACTTTTGCCACTCGTAAAAACCATCTGCTGGAATCAAACATCTTTGAGTGTAAAATATTTCTCTCCAGGTAGGTTTGCTTAGACTGTCATTTCTCGCGTTAATAAAAAACATTTTGTGAGTCTTGTCGTACTTGGGATGTATGCCCCACTGGGCAAAAGTAAGAACGTTGCTATTGGTATTCAAAATTACAGGGATGGGCTCTGAGGGGCGGAGGTTGTAGCGAGGCACACCAAACTCCTCGGTGTAACCAGCGTTAAACCGCGCGCTTAAGTCTCGAAATGGATGGATAACACTAAACGCCCCGCACATATGATTGTTCTTTCACTCTACCACAAACTATTTTATATATAAAAACTCCATATTTTAGTATAAGTTTTTTTGGGGGGGTTAATCAAGCGTGAGATATCTTTCGATACCGATTTTATCCAGAAATTTTTGGTCGTGAGAAATAACTATCAGGTTGCCTTTGTAGTTCATGAGTGCGCTCTCGATCCTTTCTATGCTGTCCAGGTCTAGGCTATTTGTTGGCTCATCGAGGACTAGGAGTTTTACGGGATTGTTGCCAGCTAAGATAGCGGCCAATGCGGCTCTGATTCTTTCCCCGCCACTTAGGCAGTTGACTGTTTTGAACACTTCTTTCCCTAAGAATAAGAAGCCGACCAGCCACTCTCTCGCGGAATGTTGATCCAGGCCTGATATGCTTATCACATTTTCTAGAACTGTTTTTTCCGGGTTCAGTAAACTGACTTCTTGATCCAGATAGGCTACCTCTTTAGTCCCTATTTTGACCTGTCCTGATTTCGGATCCAGTTTTTGCAGCATTAACTTGACTAGTGTAGTTTTGCCGGAACCGTTAGAGCCACAGATAGCCAGCCTTTCCTGTCCGTGGATAGAGAGGGATATGTGGGCAAGCAGGTTCGTAGTGTCGACATAGTCAAATGAGACATCTGTGAGTTCAAGCACAAGTTTACCTTTTGGCACTTCGGTCTTGCTTAGGTCCACACGAATTTGGTTTTCGGAAAGAAGGCTTTCTTTGGCTTTTTGCATCTCGGTTCGTGCATTTAGGACCCTTTCATCGTGCACTGTTTTCAGTTTCCCCGCAGTTTCTTCCCCGGACCTTTTCATAGCGTTGAGGATTATTTTTGGAATGTTTTGTGTTTTCGCTCTTTTTTTTGCGTGGCTGGTCCGCTTCTCTTGTCGTTGCTTTACATCTTGCGCTTGTTTTTTCAGTTTAATGAATTTTTGCCGGGCAGTAGACAAAAGTCGTAACCCTGCGTCCACCTCCGTTCTTTTTTGCCCTACATATGTGTCATAATTTCCGCCGTAGATTTTGATACCTTTTTCAGACAGTTCCACTATCCGTTCCATAAGGTTTAGTAGCTCCCTGTCGTGACTTACTACCAGCATGCCGTGTGTCCATTGTGTTATGTAGTGATATAGGGCTTGCCTAGAGTCCCGGTCCAGGTTGTTTGTCGGTTCGTCCAGAAGAAGAAATTTGTTTGGGTACAGGAACAATCCGGCAAGCTTTACCTTCATTCGTTCACCACCACTCAAATTCTTGAGTGTTTTGTTTAAGTTTGTCTCTGTTATGCCAAAGCTCGAAAGTAAGGCTATGGCCCGGTCTTGTATGTTCCAATTCGAGCTAACTATAGAAAGCAAATTTTCATCTAGTGAACCGCTTTTCACTTTTTCTATCGTTTCAAGCAAACCTTTTATACCCATGGCTTCAGCGATGCTTTGTTGTAAGTCGAATTGGTAGTCCTGTGGTAAGTAGGCGATGTCTGTATGGACGCCCACTGTTCCCGATGAAGGTTCCAGCTCGTTTAATATAGCTTTTATGATGCTAGTTTTTCCAACCCCGTTTTTTCCTATCAAACCTGTCTTTTCCATGCCAAAAGAGATCGAGATGTCAGGGAGACTGTCGATCGTTGAAATTTTCAATTTATGCAGTATAATTTGTTGGTTCATAAAAATACAAAACACCTTCAAACATAACAGTGAAGGTGTTGTTGCAACAGTATTTAGTTAATGACAAATATTGCTTTAAAATGCCTGATTTTTAGCAGGGATACAAACCTTCGTATCAGTTTTTATAGCAATATTTTCATGAATACAAACGGATTATAGCCTAAGTCTGTAATTTAAGCAAGTCCTTTGTAGCAAGAGGAAATTTTAGTATGGTGATTATTTTGGGGCCCTAGGGCAGCTCATTTTGTGGACTGGTTTTCTGTATCTACATACCGGGCAGTATTCTGGTTCTACTTTTACAGCATTTCGCATTTGCTCAATGCAGGTTTTGCAGAATTTGGACAATCCCGCGGGGGGGGGCGGATTTACATCTGTCGCAAGTTTTCATACTATTCCTTACTTGAAACCCCGAGCGTAAGCTCGGGGAGGAAGTCAGT
>CAYYEK010000015.1:0-16743 GCA_964470855.1 uncultured Candidatus Saccharibacteria bacterium | reverse complement strand
TAAGAATATCACCAATCAATTTGCAAAATATTAAGATTGCATAAAATATGCTGCACCGCAGCATAACCTGCAATAAACGCTAGACAATTTAGCCCTATCTCCTTATATGCAGGGCTCTTATTATCTTGTCACCCCGCATTTATTGCGGGGTCTCATCCGTTGAGGGAGATCCCGCAACAAGTGCGGGATGACAAGATTAGCGTCGTTTATTTCAAGGGCTGTATAAACGAATAAAACAACCCGAGCGTGAAAAACGCTGCAGAAAAAGTGCTCAAAAAAATGGGTATAGTTAGAAAAAGTGCTACGAGCGCCAGGCTAGTCGGAAGCCAAAAACTTACTACTAAGTACATACTAGGCATACAAGCATCTGCTCCAGCATTTAAGAGTATCAAGGAAGCTGGTGGAAGGGTGAAGTAGTTGGTTGAAAACAGCGACAGAAAGAAGGAAGTAGTAAAGTAGTAATAGTAGTAGAGTAGTAAAATGGTAGAGTAGTAAACAAAGGGAAGGAAACATTTGACAATTGACATTTGACTATTTCCGCCACTTGCCTCGATAAGCTCTTGCGAAGCGGGCCGGCAAGGCAGGGGCAGGCATTGGATCATTTACTGTTGAGAGATAAGAGTTGGCGCTTAGGTAGATTTATAAATTTTTAGAAACTAAAATGAATAAGCTTTCGTTAGTTTGGAAAACCAAGGACTTAAGGAAAAAAATTCTATGGGTCATAGGCTTGCTTTTGGTTACAAGAGTCCTGGCTAATATACCTATCCCCGGGGTTGACATCTCCGTGCTGCGGGGCATCTTAGAGAGTAATCAATTTTTGGGTCTTTTGAACCTTTTTTCAGGCGGTGGCTTATCTAACTTCTCTATAGCTATGTTGGGTGTGGGCCCGTACATAACTGCGAGCATTATCATCCAGCTTTTAACCGTTATAGTACCAAGGCTATCTGAAATGCAAAAAGAAGGGGGAGATCAGGGCAGGCAAAAAATCAATCAGTATATGCGCTTGCTAACTATACCCTTAGCCGCACTGCAAGCGTTTGGGACTATCCGCTTAATCCAAAGTCAGTCTGGCGGGGCATTACTTGCCGATTTCACAGGCTTCCAGTGGTTTATGACGCTTTTAGCTATAGCAGCAGGCACTATGTTGGTGATGTGGATAGGTGAGATTATCACCGAGTATGGGATAGGAAACGGTGTGAGCTTGGTGATTTTCGCTGGTATAGTAGCAGGATTACCTGCTAGCGCTCAGTCGTTGATTTCGCTTTATGACCCCACTAAACTTCCTATGATTTTGGGGTTTTTGGCGGTTGGCATTGCGATCGTGGCTGGGATAGTTTTGGTCACAGAAGCTCAGCGCAATATCCCGATTTCATACGCAAGACAAATGCGCGGTGACCGTCTAGTAGGCGGCGCTAGTTCTCATCTGCCTTTGCGGTTAAACCAGGCTGGGGTGATCCCGATCATCTTTGCCATTTCTTTAATGATGTTCCCGGTGATGATCGCTCAATTTTTTGTGAACGCCAAATCAGCGTGGCTACAGGAGGCAGCGCAGAAGACTATAGAACTATTTAACTCTCAAAGTTTATGGTATGGGGCTATCTATTTTGTATTGGTAGTGGTCTTTACCTATTTTTATACCGCAGTTGTGTTTAATCCAGATGAAGTGGCAGAGAATATCCAGAAAAGCGGTGGGTTTGTGGCAGGGCTTAGGCCTGGCAAGCAAACGGCCGATTATCTGTATAAAGTTTTGAATCGTATCACCTTGCCGGGGTCATTGTTTTTGGGCTTGATCGCGATCTTGCCTTTGCTCTTGCAAACCGTAACCGGTACACAAGCCTTAACCATTGGCGGTACTAGCCTGCTGATCGTAGTGGCAGTGGTGATAGAAACTATCAAACAGATAGAGTCGCAGCTTACTATGCATGACTACGAAACCTAGAGTGGACGGAAAACATTTGACTCGCCTTCGTCCCCACAAATCGGGACTACGGACGCCTGCCTGCCGGCAAGGCAGGGGCAGGTACTTGACATGTATCAGAGTAGGGTAAACAGAGAGCTGTAAAGAATCAAGAAGCAAGTGAAAAAAAGGGTAGGATGAGTGGACGCCGAGTCATCAACAGTTGGTTTTGCAAAAAATATACAAACCTGCCATAATATAGGCAGGTTTGTTAACTTTCACGAAAGCAAAAATAAATGCAGCAGGTAATAAAACAATCACCGGAGTACAAGCAGTCAGCCGAGCAGGGTGAAGCAAGTGTGGGTAAACAACTGGAAAGCCAGGACCTTGGATCGTTCGTAGAAAGTTTGCCTGAACAGAAAAATGTTCAAGCCCAACCAGCCGCCCAACAATCAACCCTACCACAAGCAACAGACCTGCCATCTGCTCCGCCGGTATCTAAAAAAGATGACGTGGTCGCAAGGATCAGGACCAGGTTGTTTTCGGGTATGGATGTTGCTCATGAAAGCAAGGAGGTGTTGGTCAATCATCTGCTCATCAAACACAACTTTGACGCTCAATTGGCATATGACTTGGTAGAATTTTTAAAGTTGGAGTTGGCAGACCCGCCCAAATCGGGTTAAAGTATGGACATCTTTACGCTCACACTTTTGTTTTTACTTGTCTTGGTGGTAGGGTTTTTTGGTGCATTTTATTATTTTGCCAAAAAGCATCTTTACTACACCAAAGTCATAACCCCTAGGACTTTGTCGTGGGTGTTTTTGGAAATCCAGATGCCAAAAGAAGTGGGTAAGGAAGATAAGTCCGGATCTGGCCCCGGGCAGGAAGAGCGAAAAGCACAGATCTCTTTAGCAGAGCAGCTTTTCACAACCATCTCCAGCGCAGCCAGCGGTTCGGGGGGATTTTTGGGTAGTAAAGATTATTTGAGCTTAGAGATCGCCTGCATAGATAAAAAAATTGCCTTTTACATAAACTGTCCCAGGGCGGTTCGCGAACTGGTAGAAAAACAAATTCACGCCCAGTATCCTCACGCTTTTATAGATGAAGTCCCAATCTATAATCCTTTTAGGGAAGGGGCGCACATAGAAGTTTTGGAGATGGAGTTGGTGAAAAATTATATGTACCCGCTACGCTCCTACAAACAGATGGAGTCTGACCCCTTAAACTCCATCACCAACGCTATGAGTAAGCTCTCCGAAGAGGATGGGGCAGTGGTGCAGTTTGTTATCCACCCGACTGATGGTTCGTGGCAGAAAAAACCACGCAAAGTGGCACTTGAGATTCAGCAGGGAAAAAACCCTGACTCTATGGATAAAAGTTTGTGGTCCAAGATGGGTAAGGAGATAAGCAAGGGCCTGACCTCTGCCATTACCGGAGGCAAAGGAGGAGAGGAGGGTGGTAAAAAGAAAGACTTGTCAGGGGATTCAGCTCCTATCTCGCTTACTCCTATGCAGCAGGAGATAGTAAAAAGGCTGGAAGAGAAGGCTTCACGTCCGGGCTTTAACACCAACATCCGTATCTTAGCCAGCTCAGTTGATCAGGCAACTGCGAAGCTCCACTTAAACAACATTGGCTCGTCATTCTTGCAGTTCAATATGCCCCCCTTTAACAGCTTGAAGGTAGTGAAGAGGCATAAAAACGATGTGGTGAAAGACTACATTTTTAGAATTTTTCGGGAAGCCAAAAAGCCTCAGATTTTAAATACCGAGGAGTTGGCCAGTCTTTGGCATTTGCCAGGAAGTTTCCTGGAAACACCAAACATCAAGTGGCTCATAGCCAAAAAAGCGCCACCGCCGATCAATGTGCCAACTAGTGGGGTCCTGCTGGGTAGGAATATTTATCGTGGGGTAGAAACTAAAATTTTGATTGATCGCGATGACCGCAGGCGGCATATGTACATCATCGGTCGTACTGGTGTGGGAAAGACCGAGATCATGAAGTATATGGCGAGGCAGGACATCATAAACGGCGAAGGGGTGTGTATCATTGACCCGCACGGAGATTTTATAGAAGACATCTTGCCTCATGTGCCTAAAGAACGGGCGGAAGATGTGGTTTTGTTTGAGCCAGCGGATACGGATAGGCCCATGGGTTTAAATATGCTGGACGCGGAAGAAGAAGCGCAAAGGGATTTTGCGGTGCAGGAGATGATCTCAATTTTCTATAAACTGGTGACCGACCCAGCCATGTTGGGTCCGATGTTTGAGCACTACATGAGGAATGCTATGTTAACGCTCATGGCTGACCAGGATGCACCAGGAACTTTGGTGGAGATCCCGAGGATCCTCACGGATTTTGAATTCCAGCAGTATAAAGTCAGTAAGGTAACAGACCCCATCCTTCGTTCTTTTTGGGAAAAAGAGATGTCCAAGACCGACTTAGGCAGGAGCGATATGCTTGGGTATTTGATCTCCAAAGTGGGGCGGTTCATAGAGAACTCCATGATGCGCAACATCATTGGTCAAGGAAAGAGCGCGTTTGACTTCAGGAAAATCATGGATGAGCAAAAGATCTTGCTGGTAAACCTGTCCAAAGGTAAGGTGGGGGAGATTAACGCCAAACTGTTGGGGTTGATACTTGTGTCTAAAATCCAAATGGCCGCGTTGTCACGAGCCAATGTCCCGGAAGCAGAACGCAAAGATTTTTACCTGTATGTGGACGAGTTTCAGAACTTTATCACCGATGCCTTTGAGTCCATTTTGTCCGAGGCGAGGAAGTACCGACTCAATCTGATCATAGCTCACCAGTATCTGGCCCAGTTAGAGTCGGGCGCTGGGGTGCAAGGTGCTGGAGCTAAAACTTTGCGTGATGCGGTATTTGGAAACGCTGGTACTATGATCGCGTTTCGTATAGGTGTCGAGGACGCGGAGACTATGGCCAAGGAAATGGCTCCTACTTTCAATGAGTTTGACTTGGTTAACGTCGAACGATTCAATGGGTTTATAAAACTCATGATCAACGGTACGGCTAGTAAACCGTTTAACATGGCTACTTATCCACTACCTAAACCAACCCCGCAGCAGGCAGAGCTGGCAAAAGCAGTACGCCAGTTGTCGCGCTTAAAATACGGTCGGCCGAAAGGGGAGGTAGAAAGTGAGATTATAGAAAACGCCCGGCTTTTAGATATGGGTGGCGACCAAGCTGAAAACTTTGACAACTTCATGTAATCGATTATGAAAATAACACAACGAATAGAGAGTATTAAAAAAGACGTATTGGCAGAGGTGGTTCAAAAATACTTAGTTCAAAAACAAGTGGAAATAAGTTTCCGCGACCTCGTCATCAAAGACCTCTATGCTGGTTTCAGTGATAAAAACATAATCAACAGAGAATACGTAGAGGATTTCGCTCTAAGTCATAATCTTTCTGGGGAAGTTATACTTGAATGGGAGCGTTCTCTGCATAACAGACTTTTACCTTTTATCAAGCGCTATGCTGCCTGGCTGCCAAGAGGGGACCAAAAGGAATTCTTACTTACATTTAAGAAAACCGAAGAATCAGCATCGGTTTTTTTGGGACAAAATAAGAAGTTTGTTAATTATGTAAACCTGCTGGTACCTGATTTGCACGGAGCGAAGTAGAAAAAAACTGTTGCATATGGAGAAAAGAAAAAGAGCAGAACAGACATCTTTTAATGAAGTTAAACCAAGTGCGAAGGGCGGTTCGGAATACCCCTATTGGTCTAGTCTCATAAGTAAGATAGTTGCTGGCCTTTTGACCGGCGCTATGAGTATGAGTCTAGCGGCAAAAGCAGAAGCCTTCGCCGCACAGCAGGCAGAAAGTAAAGACTCAGGTGAGATATCTCAATCCGAGTACAAAACTTTTCAAGAGAAGGTTAGAGCTGCCGAGCGCTTATACCAAACACCTTTTGAAAACAGTACTGAACAAGTCAGGAAAGTATACACTTTACTTGAAGACATTACCCACTCAGCTGAATTTGGACAGCTCGATAGAATTGTCAGAGCAGAGTTGTTACATCGAGAAGGTTATGCAAAGTCAGTATTTAATTACAGGTATCTAGTTGAAAACTTTGAAGGGTTATCTAAGGAAGACATCGAAGGGATCACACAAAATTATGAAGAGGTTAGGGACATCTTGCACAGTGCTGTGACAGTTGAGGGAAGAGTCTCTACTGAAAGAGAGCGTACTATCCGGGCGTTAGTGCAGGCTGGTAGGCAAGAAGCTTTTATGGCTATCCGAGTAATTGCAGAAAGGCCGGAGTTAAAGCGGGAGGCAGCAGTGATGAGAGACAGGTCTTGCTTATCAGCAGAGCTGGCGCTCTCACTTGATCCACGCACTAGGTATGCTGGAAACGGAATGTTTCTATTTTCAAAAGATAATAAAAGAGAAGCGGTGAGTAAGATTGTTGGTCTTGCTAAGTTCGCAGGTGATCTACCCGCGATCATGTCTTCGGAAGAAGCAGTGGGGGTAATTGGTGGGGCAAATTATTCTGTATCTAAAGATGTTGTACCCTGGGCCAATGCAGTTAGAAGCGGTAAATTTCCATCAAGCCTTGAGGAGAAGGCATTTATCGACAGTTTGGTTCAGAATAAGGTCCTAGTAGAGCAAGGTAAAGACCTTTTGGTTGGTCAGGTGAACACCTTAACTCTTACAACTCCAGACGAGACCTTTGTTCATGAGGTGGCTCATGAGGTGGAAGGGTCAAATCCAGAAAAGTATTTGGGAATTGCACAGAGAAACTTTGCAAGTATGAGCGTGCAAGACCAAAAGCTTTTTAATGATTTTATGCGTGTACAGAATCCGAAACTAACCCAAAGAGACAAGATGGAGGAATACTTTGCTTATACCAACGAAAGTCGTCCTTGGAAAGAGCATGCAAGACAAGTATTGAGAAATAGATAGATGTGGATAAATGCATTTTTAACTCAGAGTGAGAAGTGTTAAATTTAGGATATATTTAATACATACCTTTACAAGGTAGTTAAATCTTCACTACTTTTCATGACCAAAAGGGCATTCTCATGGTAATATTTCATTAAGGATCAGGACTTACGCACTTTATCGAAATATTGCTTATATAAGCGAGCTAATCAAAATTCCATTTAGCTTATTCAGGTGAATTATTCGTGGAGTGCGTAAGTCCTGTAAGGATGTTAAATAAAACACTTGCTTCTTGCACTGGTGGCATATAAACTTTATTATTAAGCTATTGCCTATGTAAAATATCTAGATAATATAAGTTTAGTTTTATATATTATATTTATTTTTAATTTAGAAGATCTATGAGTTTTTTTAGTAGAAAATCGCCAATAGAGCTAGGACTAAATAAGCATAATCAGCCCGAAACTGCTGGCGTCGATGGTTTAGAAGATAAACCAGAAAGACAGCGTGGGCATATAGACTACGAAGAGGTTGATAACCGGGCACAACAAAGACTAAATAGGTTTGCAAGGTTTGCCAAAAGATTTTTTGGGGCACCAGAAGAGATGGCCAAACAGGCAGCTTTAGCTGGTGCTGAAAGAGTGTCAGATAAAGCCAAAGAGGTTGGTGCTACTGTCAAACATGAGGCTGTTACCCTGGCTGAAAATGCGGGGATAGTTTTAGAAGGGATCAAATCGAGTGCCAGTGAATTTTTTCAGCGTACTAAAGAAAGGGTTGGTGCCGCAGCTAGCGCAATAGCAGAAAAAGCTGGAAGATTGGTTGCAGCGGGTATAGTTGGAGCGGAACTGGCGGGTCAAGCACTAAGTCAGGAGGTTGAAAGGGTAAAGTCACTTGCTTTACGAACTGGCGCGAGTCTAGAGGAAATTCGTGCTAAAAGGAAAGAAGCTTGGGCCGAAAATCTTTTCAAGGAGGCTGTGCAAGACTTTAGTAAAGCCGAGGGGCTGAGACAAAAGGCAGCTCAGCTAAGGAAGAGAGCAGGAGTAGTTAGTGAGTCTGTAGCCGCATAAAAATTCCGAAATCAAGATAGTAACTTAACAAATATGAACACGAAAGACCAAGATATCAAACAAATTATCACAGACCTGCCTGTTACAGAAGAGGAGAAGCAGGCATGGCTGCAAAGGTTAGATTCAGAGGGGGCTACAAAACAGTATTTAGAGGATCTTGCTGGCCTTCTTGATACTTTGGCTGGCGACTTAGAACAGGTGGGGCTGGCCAAGCTCGTTGAGGAGCATTTAAAAGAGGACTTAGAACGAGCCATGGAAAGATACGAGAAAGAGATGGATAAAGCTCAAGATCAGATAGGCTCGGCTATGGGCGACATGCAAAAAGAATTAGACTCCTTGGCTGCAGATCAAGTGAGAAGTAAAATCCAGTAAAATTTTTGGGGTACTGCATCTTTTATAAAGGTGGTTTCTTCTTCTTTTAACGTAAAAAGAGTTAGGAGTTATTACTCAGACCTGGAGAGCCTGCTGCTGGTATGCTAATTTGGACTCTTTTTATCTTAAAACTTTTTAAGAGAATTTGTGAAACTGACTGGCTTTTTGATCTCAACAATCTTACATACATAAACCACTCAGACAAGAAGGGTTGTAATCAGCCTTGGTGTCATAGAAGAAAGCGTGGGTGGTGATGCTGTAGATAGTTTGTGTGCAAACTTTGACGCTACTTAAGCGCAGGGGGATAAGTGGGTCTATGTAGGATAACTAGAGCAAAACACCACACAAGTACAGCCTTGTGTGGTGTTTTAGTTTATACGGAAAACAGTAGTGTAATCGTCTTGGTACCCAAGTGTGAAGTCTTGAGGTTGGCTGATGAGGTACTCCAAAAGCTTGGGGTTCCTGAAGTTTTCCAGGAAAACAAACTTTGCTCCAAAGTCTTTTTTTGTGGTTAAGTAGACAGTTTCTCTAGTCCAAGCAGTAGGTATTTCATCTGTAATCTTCCTCCACTTCCAGTAAAGCGTTTGGTCGTACTCATACATAAACAAAGGATCAAGTCCTACCACATAGTAGTTTTTCTGGTTCCAGTAAAACAGTTGCGGAAACTGATCCCACTGCGTGTTGAAAACCAGCTCTTTGGGACTGCTATTTATACTTAGATATTCTGCAGGTGCCGACAGCCTTACAGTTTGTAGGGTAGAAGTGTTGTAGTAGCTTAGTCCCATTTTTGTAGAGTATAGACCTACAATTACAAGGCAGGTGGTAAGTAGTACAGAGCAGACTTTTTTAACCTTTTTGGAGATACTAAGCAGACTGAGTTCGTTTTTAACATAAGGATATGCCTGTGATGCGGCCAGGACAGTAAATGGGGCTGCGTATTCGATAAACCTTTTACTAAAAAACGTGGCAACTAAAAACAGCACAGCTGGTATTAAGGAAGGGAGGTTGAGTTTTTCTGTCAGGTTTTTTACGCCTTTAGAGTAGCAGGGTATAGAAAGCAGTAAGTTAAAGACAAGCAATATCCATAAGGTAAAAAAGATCGCAGAGTCAGTAAAAAAAGTATTCGGGTCAACAGGTAGCCACTCTACGCTATTTTGTAGCTTGTTTAGCCATACGGGAGTTACTGAAAAATGACGGAAAAGGATATTTTCAGGAAAATATGGATTTACTATCAGTCCTACGAGAATTCCGCTGAGGGTGGATAAAAAGGTTTTTATACGTGAACAAATGGATGCATCAAAGTCTAAAAAAAGTGACACCCCGACAACTAAGGGTAGAAGTATATAGGCATCGTATAGCCAAGTATATACTACAGCCAAGGAGAACAGGGGTAGTAGTTTTTTTTCTTTGGCAAAATACCACCCAAGTAGGATAAAGCAAACAGATAAACTGATTGGCCTAGCTAGCAGGAGCCTGAAAGTAAGTGAGGCTGCGCTGGTGCTAAGGATAAGTGTCCATATAAAAGCACTTTTAACTTTTAACTTTGTCAATATGAAATAAGTTGTGGTTATGGCGAGGCTGAAACCTACAGCACTCGTTAAAAGATGTAACGGGAATTCCGGCGCCAGTAGATGTAGCCAAGAAAGTAAGATAGGGTACAACCAGTGTAGTCCGGGGCTACTTTCAGCAAGAGGTGTGTAGGCAAGCCAGGGTAGATCTTTTATGAAACTGGCAGTAGTTTGTAGTTTGCCTAAGGTCGCATAAAAACCGCCATCATCCGCAGGTAAGCCGTTAGATAGAAAACCAAGAATAAGTAACGCAAATGAAAAAAACAGCCCAAAAACCCCTGCGATTTTCAACCAGTCATTTTTTATCCCTCCATCCATAATTTAAATAGCGTTTTAAGAGAAAGGAAAATGTCCGAGGTTCTAAGCTTCGAGCTACCATGATTTCTATGATTGAAGTAAATAGGGACTTCAATGATTCTTGCTCCACTTTTTTCAAGCAAGTATAAAAGTTCGAACTGGAATCCGTAACTGCAATTTCTTGTTCTAGACAAAATCTGGTTGCTTAAACAGCTTAGGCGATACAATCTGAGTCCGCTAGTACAGTCCGTGTATGGGAGTTTTAGTGATAGTTTGATGATTCGGTTTGCAGTTAAGCTTAGGGTTCTTCTGTGCAAGGGTAATTCGTCTTCACCGTTTGCAGCATATCTGGATCCAATGCACACGTCTGCGAGATCTCGGCTTTCCCATAGAGTGAAGGCGTCTGAGATTCTGTGTGAGAGGTCCCCGTCCATGGTGATAGCGAAGTCAGCGCCGATTTTTAAGGATTCACCCAGACCTTGTGCAAGCGCAGATCCGATCCCAAGTTTTTTGGGTCTAGTGATAACTGTTATGGGTAAGTTAAGCCTATCTTTCAGTGAGAGCGCGATTTTTGAGGTGCCATCTGGCGAGCTGTCGTCCACTACTATGATTCTATACTTTGTACTGGAAAACTGCTTCGTCAGTTGAAGCAAAAGTCGCTCAATGTTTTTAGCCTCGTTGTAAGTTGGGATTATGATGGCAAGCATGTATAAATTATAGCGGAAATAAAAAAAGAGACGAATAAGCTTGCGGGAAGCTCATCCGTCTCTGGCAAAGTGCCATTGGGGTGTGCTAAACATTAGCTCACCCCCACGTTCGTCCCGAACGCACCGGAGTTGTCTCCGAGCGCCCAGAGGCGATCGTTTGGCATAAAGTGAATCTCTCCTCCTTGAGAAATTTTTATGGTTTTTCCGGTACCGATTTCAATGATCTCGGTGCCGACCCTCATGAGTAGCGATCCGGCTTTCCCTGAGGGATAGGGAAAGTCGTTTATGTTGGCCAGCCCCGCTATTGGCCAGGCACCTTCGGGGCCCACCGCTGGGAGCGTTGGGTCCCACTTGATGGTTCCGCTTGCCGAGACCGTGATGGTCTGGCCAGCGGTGACCATGATGCCGGTTTTCTGCCACGGGGCCGTGGCCGAAACCGAAATGGTTGTGTTTGTTCCTGGGGCACCGGCGGTACCGCTCAGTAGGCCGCTGGTGGCTGGCGTGGGGGTGGATCCGGGTCCGGTGATGATCACCTTCTCCGGATTGGCAGTGACAAAAAAGTCTTGTCCTGCCACAACCTGTTCCCCGAGCTCGTCAAGTTTGACGATCCGGTAAACAGGCTCCCTGCCCGATCCGTTGGCGTACAGCGGAGACGTGGCTTCCCACACCCTCAGCACTGTCCCTTGTTTAATAACCTCTCGTACCATTTTTCCGGATTTGTCCGGAGCCAAATGGTAGTCGAGATTATCAACGCGGAATCCTCCACCTTTAACTGGCACGATGGTGCCGGTGTAGAGGTATGAGTCCTTCAGGACGTGAGCGGTGCGGATCTGTGACATAGCCTCAAGCTGTGCGGCGGCGGAATTGTTGTTCGCCACGCTGACCGCTCTCTCGGCCTTTGCCCAGCGGATCTCGCTGGCAAAGGTCGTGGTCACCCACGCTGCGCCTACTGAGTAGACCAGCATGAGAGCCATAGAAAAGGCCAGAGTCCAGTGGGGGACCAGAGTTGTGCGGTTCTTCAGCACTCCGATGATCCAGAACACGCCTGCTGTGAGTATCAAGGCATTGATGTACCAGCCCACCTCAGCCGTGAGCGCCTCGGGAAAGACGATAAACATTTCCGCGAGCCACCAGAGAAACGCGACCATCAGACCCAGGCCGTATGAGGGGCCCATGCCAAACAGGTGGCCGAGCCACGAACCCGCCATCCAGCTCCTGGCCCAGAACAGCACCATAATAGGAACTGAAAGGACCAGCAGGATGGATGCGAAAAGATGAGCGTTGCCGTCGCGAGCGGCGGCAACGAGTACAAGTATCGCCACCACCAACAGGAATACACCTGTGGCGCTGGCGATCCTGACTCTACGCCACACTACTGGCAGATGCGCAGCTACTGCCGCGCTTCCGCCGGTTAAAAGCCAAGTCAATCCAAGGGCGATGACCTGAATCACTCGACCGATGAGGCCGAGGAAGTTCAGGATCTGGATGCGCACGGGACGCACCGCTAGGAGTGACAGAAACATTGCTACGAGCATTACAACAATTATCAGTCCCATCTGATTTTCCTCATTTCTTCAGGTTCGTCCGGATTCCATCTATTAGCTTGGCAACCCAGCCGTCAAGTTCCATGTTTGCGTCCGTAATTGCATTCGGTATGCCGGACGCGTTAATGTCCGATTCCCACTGCGCTTCCCACGCGGGATACGCAGCGGTTAAGGCGTCAAGGCTCTGCTTGAACGCCGCCGGCACGCCTTTTTTAAGAGCGGCGAGCGGGTCAGCATCGCCTTGGAGCAGGCCGCGCTGTTGGCAACTGTACAGACGCTGATCGTCTGTTGCCATTGCAGCGAGCTCCTTAATCCTCACAATCAAGGTTGCCTCATCTGTTAGCTCAATCAAGACCATGCAGTTGAAGCGAAACCGTTGATCCAGTTTCCGAGTGGGGTCAGCGAGGAACTTTATGAAGTCCTCTATGACCCCGCGCTCGCCAAGTGTCAGGTGTTTGGACAGGATGCCATCAAACTTGATGTCATCATTCCTTCCTGTCTCCTTTGCCTTTAGAAAGCTGTTTACTGACTCGAGGACCTTTTTTACAGCGTCATCGAGATCTGTCGGGATTGGAATCTGGACCCCGCCTTTTTTGAGCGAAAACGCCGTCATGGCAATTTCGCCTAAAAGGAGGAGCCACTGCAATTGTTCGGGTTTCGGTTTTGGCAGTTTCATTTCTGCTCCTATGTTGCCCACCAAATTCCCAGCATTAGTAGCGATAGCCACCAAACCAGGATCTTGTGGATTGTTGAAAACTTGAGCATACCCGTTCCGCCAAAGTAGGCGAGACGGAATGCCCAGAATGAAAACAAGAACGCGAGAAGGCCCGGTCCGGTAGCCTTTTCGTGGACTGCCTGCAAAAGTTCCCTGAGGAACCAGACACAGGTCAGGCCAAAGACTACTGCTGTGAAAAACCGGAACCAGTACTTTTCTGACAGGGGTTGGGGACCCGTTGTGGCTGTTGCACCTGCAGCGGGTGCTGCCGGCGGAGCCACTCTCCGGATCGGCGTCGGAGTCGGCGCGGAGGGAGGCGGCGGCATGACGGGAGTTGCAGCGGGCGCTGCAGCTTGCCTTGCCGTAGTGCTGCCACCAGCTTGGTTGCCGGTCGGCGTCGGTGTTGCGGCGTGTCGTTGGCGACGACGCTGCCATCTGGTGCGAATGGATCCAGTCAGCCGTACGATCTCTCGTAAGGCGATCCAGAACAGGAAAATCAGTCCCGCGCTTGTAAAGCATACGAGCAATACTATTCCTATTCCGATCATGAATCCGCCTACCTGTTCCAGAAACTTTAGGATCTGTTCCATTTTTTGCCCACCTCCTGGGGGCATTCCTAACAATTTAGTTTTCAAGGTACGTACTCCCTACCAATGCAGGGAGCCAGCAGGATTTTGATTGTCCTGCTGGGAAAAGGGGAGAGTATGGGGTTTTCTTCTAGTTTCTAGTGTTTCTTGTGAGGAATGCTCCCATTTTCCCAGTAAGACAAGCTAGAAAGTTCTAATATATTTGCATTATTTAAGAGGTTTTCACCAATTCATTTACAAACAAATTATAATATATTAGTTGACATTCTGTCAAGTATATTGCATAAATATGTCTTGTAAATAAGCCAAATCTACTCCGCTTAAATAAGCCAAGAAAAATATATACGATACTAATATACGAATTGATGAGAATGATACGAATCCCGCCTACCTAGGACGGGACGGATAGAGCAGAGAAGAGGGAATGGGGTGGCTACAAATGGTGCGAATGACTGCGAATTATTACAGCGAATTGTTTGAAAACCTGCTAATGGCTACGAATACTGGAAGATACTGATATACGGATGAATGCTGATGATACTGATCTCGCCAAGGGCGGGATGGATGGAGTACAGAATGGTGAATATGGAATGGCGAATGGGGTGGCTTATGAATACTTATGTATAGGGTGTAGCGTTGAGGGTGTAGCATCTAAAATCATATCTAACGCACCTAAAGAAAAGATATTCGTGGCGCATTGGAATCCGTGATTTGTTATTTGTAATTTTCAGCTTTTGGTGTGGACAAGGTGGGGGTTGTCAAAAGTGGCAAGTAAGTGGTATATTTTGAGTAGATAGAATAGCTTTTGAAATACAAACAAAAATATGGACAAGCTTGAGAATTTGGCCTTAGTGGCCCAGATGCTGGATTCAGCAGAAAAAAACATGCAGTCAGCGCGTCAGTTGCTGAAGGAGATTTTAGGGTCTCCTGTGCAGGTAAAAAAAGGCAGTAGCACGACTGCTGTTTTTAGCACGGGCGAAAGCGTATTGCCCGGCGGGGCCGCGGTAGGCCGAGTAGTGGAAGGTGTGTTTGACGGTCAAAATATGATTGGCCCAGACGGGAAGCAGTACCCTGTACCTGCTAACTATGCTTCCAAGTCAAAGCTGGTGGAGGGTGATATCTTAAAACTTACGATTGCTGAAGACGGTTCTTTTATCTACAAACAGATCGGGCCAGTAGAAAGAAAGAAGATGGTGGGAGTCTTGGTTCAGGATGATAGAGGGGATTTTCGTGTTTTAGCCGAAGGCAAACCTTACCGTGTTTTGCTGGCGTCTTTAACTTATTTTAAAGGTGAACCCGGGGATCAGGTGACTATAGTTACCCCTAAGGACATAGACTCCAACTGGGCTGCAGTAGAGCTGGTGATGAAAAAAGATCAACTTTCTGGCCAGTCCCAGGCTTCTCTTGAGGCTATCCCTGAAGATGGCTCTGCAGCAGAGGAGGAAGAAGGGGATTTTGGCGATGAAGAAGACGACGAAGATGATGTTGATGACGATGATGACCAAGATGACGCTGGAGGAGATGAGGAAGAAGGCAAGAAGGATGATGAAGAGTAATGATAGTCCACTAATACACGAACCTGTCCTGAGCAAAGTCGAAGGATAGCTCAAAACCAGAATCTAGAATTTAGAGTTTAGAATTAAGAAAAAAGAATGAAGAGTTAAGAATTGCAGATTTGAATTGTAAATTGGGCAATGGTCCCGAAAATGGGCACCATTTTAAAGATTTGAATGGTGCCCATTACAGAAGTTAAATGTCAAGGGTGGTCAATTGTTTTATTTGTATATTCGTACTATTAGTATTTCGTAGGGGTTAGTCAATGGTTAATTGTCAAGTGTTGTTCATTCTGGCGGAAAAACTTCAACTTAAAATTTCTAACTTAAAATAACTCGTTAACACGTTAACCTTTTAACTCATTAATTTTGTACTATCGACTATCGACTAGTTGACTCGCGACTAACGACTAATAACTAGGTATCGACCCGCCTTCGCCCTACGGGCTTCGGACGGGCGAGCTACTTCTACTACCTCTTAGGGCGGCTAAAGCTCGCCCCTACTCCGCAATTTGAGCTACGTAGGACAAGCCCCTCCGTACTACTTTACAACTCTACTATTTTTACTACTCTACAACATATTATTCACCAAAATGCTCCAAAAAATTGAGACCTTGCTCGCGCAGAAGCCAGCAATTCTACAACTTTTAAAGTTTGCCTGCATTGGCGCTTTGAACACAGCGGTGGACTTCGCGATACTAAACTTTTTAACTGTAAGCCTTGGTATTAACAGTGGGTGGCAGTTGGCAGTGATAAATGTTGCCGGTGTGGTTGTGGCGATATTGCAGAGCTATTTTTGGAACCGATCCTGGGCTTTTGGGGTGGAAACTGGGGTAAGTCTGGTAAAGCAGTTTGTACACCTTGTCTTAGTGGGCGGTTTGGGATTTTGTACTGTTGTTGCAATCATAGCAGGCGCCGGCACTTTTGCTCCGGCCAGCTTTTTTGCCATTTTGTTGTTTGCCTTTGTGGCAGTACAAGCCGCGTTCATCATTACCTTCCACCTGCAAAAGCAAGCTCCGGCTACTGCGTCTGAATTTGAAAAATTTGTTTTGGTGTCACTTATAGGCGTGCTTATCAACAGTTTGATTTTATGGGCTGGTGTTGAAGTTATCCAAACCTTGAAAATCCCAATTAACGATGGCTTGGTTAAAAACTTAGCTAAATTTGCTGCAGTGTTCGTGTCCTTGGTCTGGAATTTTATAGGGTACAAGTTTTTAGTGTTTAAAAGGTAGCGATACGAATCAGCGAATACATGCGAATCTACGAATGACTACGAATTTTAAAAACATTTAACATTTTTCGCTCGAGGTGGACCCGCCTTTGGCGGGAACCATTGACTAGTAACTAACTCACTAACGACTATCTTCTAGGCTGGCTCCTCGAGTGGAGGTGGCCCTCTGGTTATCATCAATTTTATTGTTTGATTTTTGCTCCAAAAAGGGGCTTTTTTGTTTACCAGGCGAGTGTTTGGTATACTTGAAATGGAGTCGAGAATATAGAATTTAGAATTAAGAATGGCGAATAACGAATGAAG
>CAYYEK010000014.1:6767-17795 GCA_964470855.1 uncultured Candidatus Saccharibacteria bacterium | reverse complement strand
AAACTTCAACTAAAAACTACTAACTTCAGATAACTCGTTAACACGTTAACTTTTTAACTCGTTAACTCTCCGCAATCAACTGGGCGGGCAAGCCTCGCCCCTACTCTTACTACTTTACAACTTTTACTACTGTTACTACTTTTACTACTGTTACTCCTTTACCACTCTCTGGCCTAGATCAATTGTTAATTGTCAAAGGTTCCCCGCCTCGGGCGGGGTCCGCCTTTGGCGGAAAATGTCAAAGGTTAAATGTTTCTCATTTACTCTTTTGACACTCTAAGCACTTCATCTAGGGTTGTGATGCCTTTTAAAGATTTGATAAACCCATCCTGCCACATAAGGATCATACCCTGTCCTTCCGCCAATTCTTGGATATCCTGCGCTGGCTTTCGCTCCATGATCATCTGCGCGATCTCCGGAGTCACTTCCAAAACCTCGTGTAAACCAAGCCTCCCTTTGTAGCCGGTTGGTCCGCATTTATCGCAACCCTTTGGTTTGTAAAACTGGAGGTCAGTGAACTCTTTGGCACCGTCCGATAGTAAACCAAGCCTTCCGTAAACGCTCATCATTTTTTCCAAATTGAACTGCTGACTTAAAGTATGAAGCATGGCCTCGTCCGGTTTGTAAGGCTCTTTGCACTCTGGACATAAAATCCTCACCAAACGCTGACCCATAACCGCGTTGGTAGTGGAAGCGATCAAGTACGCCTCTACACCTATATCCAAAAGTCGCGGCAAAGCACCGGCAGCGGAGTTGGTATGCAGCGTGGACAGCACCACATGTCCGGTCATAGCAGCATGCACTGCTTCTTCCGCGGTTTCCTGGTCACGTATCTCACCTATCATGATGATGTTCGGGTCCTGCCGCAACAGCGCGCGCAACCCAATGGCGAAAGTCAAACCAATCTTTGGGCTAACCTGCATCTGGTTAACGCGCGGCATCCGGTACTCCACAGGGTCTTCTATAGTGGAGATATTGACCGACGGCGTGTTTAAAATGGTCAATATGGCGTAAAGCGAGGTTGATTTACCACTACCTGTAGGGCCAGTGATCAAGAGCATCCCGTGCGGTTTGTGGATATTTCTGGTGACTATGTCCATTTGCTCCGGCAAAAAGCCCAGCTGCTCCAAAGTCAAAGCCTTACTGGTTTCATCCAAAAGACGCATCACCACCTTTTCCCCATCAAAAACAGGAATCGTGGAAACACGCAAAGAAAACTTGTATCCATCTTTTTCTATCTTGAACCGTCCGTCCTGTGGCAAACGGTGTTCGTCTATCTTCAAGTTGGCCAAAACTTTTATACGAGCCACCAACGCCGGCTGTATGAGTTTTGGCAAAGTCATAACATCATGCAACACACCGTCAATCCTATACCTAACTGTTAATGCGTTCTCTTGCGGTTCAATGTGGATATCAGACGCCTTCTCAAACACAGCGTACTCAAGCAGAGTGTCTACAACCCTGATCACCGGAATTTCACCTGCCATCTTTTTTAAGCCTTCAGTGTCTTGTACTGTGGCGGTTGCATCGTCTTGCTTATCTTGGCTGGTCTTTATACTAGGCCCTTCTACCCCTACCAAGCTTTGGATCTCACCCTCAAGGTTGGTGTGATACTTGGAGAGGCCAAAGTCTAGGCCGGTCTTGCCGATCAAAAAAACTTTTACCGATAAGCCGGTTTTTTTCTGTATAAACTCTCTGGTCTGCAAATCTGTAGGGTCTACCATAGCCAAAGACAGACCTTCTTTGTCTTTTGCAAAACTGATCACTTTATGCCGACGCGCTATAGGCTCCGGCACCAAGAGTAACACTTCCTGATCAATCTTCTGCTCTCTTAAGTCTACAACCGAAAATCCTAAAAGATCAGATTTTACTTCTAAAATCTTCTCTTCTTTTACTCCGGCTTTGGAGGTCAGCCAATCATCTAAGTCTACAACACCTTTTTCTTGCTCTAGCTCCTCCAACTGTTTGGCGCCGATGATTTTTTTCTGTTTTAATACTTTTAGCAGCGCGGAATTTTCCATTTTTGTTTATTTCCCAAGGGTTTTCCTACTGCCTATCATACCACATTTTAGATGATTTAGCGACCCCGAAAAGACAAGACATAATAAATGGTTTTTAGGATGATTTCTAGATCAAACGCTAAAGATCTATGCTTGATGTAATACAAATCATACTGCAGCTTCTTCCTGCTTTCTTCAACCGTTGCTGCATACGCGTCATTGATCTGCGCCCAGCCTGTTAAACCAGGCTTTACCAAGTGCCGCTCGTCATAAAATGGGATAGCCCGCCTCAACTCTTCTACCAGATGCGGCTGCTCCGGTCGCGGTCCGGTTAAACTCATCTCCCCTCGTATAAGATTGACACACTGAGGAAGCTCGTCCAGCCTTAAAACGCGCAAAATCTTGCCGACCTTGGTAATCCGAGCATCATTATGGCTGGTCCACGTGTTGCCTGGCTGATCTACCTTCATCGTGCGAAATTTGTAGATATAAAATTCCACTCCAGCCTGCCCCACTCTTTTCTGCTTGAACAACACTGGACCTTCTGAGGTAAGCTTTATCAAAATCGCCACTACGGGGTAGGAAACCGCAAAACAGACAAAGCCCATAAGCCCGGCTATAAAATCCACTAATCTTTTTGCTGTCTCGTACCACACTCTTTGTTTGTAGTCTACATAACGCAAAAACCAAAGTTCATTTAAGTCAGACACCGGAACTTTTCGGAACAGATCTTCGTACAACTCCTTGTAAGTAACAAAGCCAACGCCTAATTTTCTCGCCTCATAAACCTGCTTGGCCAATTCGGGTTTCAACCCAAGCTCATCGGGAATAATAACTATGTCTATTTTTTCTCCTGCCAGATCACTGGCGCGTAGGCCTGTCACCCTCTTTGCTACCCTTACCCCCAAGTAGTCCCGCTCACCCAACTCTTTTTCCATTTCATCTCCAACGCCACCCATATCTAACAAACAAGCCGCTTGTCTTGTTCTTTTTTGTAAGTATGACTTCACCAGTAGCCGCCACCCAAGCAACAGTACAAAGGTTAAGCCAGCGTCTAAAAGCAAAAATCTCCGAGGAGTCAAAAATAGTTCCGGCTGGAAGTAAAGATAAAGCACCGCTGCCACCACACTGAACGACATTGCAGAGGCCAGGCGGAAAATCAGCGTTGTATACCGCCGAAAGGTATCCAGCTCGTATAAGCCGTGAATATAAAATATAACTAGCCAAAGCAGAAAGATAGTTGAAAAGTACTGTATGTGCTGATTCCAAACCAAAGTCGTGGACTGATCGCCATAGCGCAATACTAATGCCAAAAACAATCCTACCAATAACAACGCCATGTCTGGCAATACCAAGAAACCTGATTTTAAACTTCTACTTGTCATAAAAAGTTATCCGTTTCAACAAGTTTTTTAGCTTGGAGAATTTACCGAAACCTAATAACCTAACAAAAATATACTGCAAGTTCCACTTGAAATATGCCAGAAAAAAACCTGGATACTCACGCCGGTACTTTTTTGCAACTTCACAGCATCTTCTAATTTGTTCCAGGTTGTTGGACGAAGTGATACCGCTCATATTTACACGATAAGCCACCATGGGAGCCGGTAGATTTGCCAGCCTATAATTTATCCCCAACCTCAACCACAACTCATAATCTTCCACATGTTTCATAGCTGAATCATAACCGCCAGCTCTTTTCACCATACCAGTTCGCGCCACGATACTACTATGCACAAACTGATTCGCGACAAGAAATCGTTTTCTAATCTTATCGTCCAACCCACTTACTTGGATAAGCCCAACCCGCCTTCCTGTTTCTTCCACGGCTACGGCGCCTGTCCCAACCATAGCACAGTCAGGATGATTGTCTAAAAAATCTACCTGATAAGCCAATTTCTGCTCATCTAACCAAAAGTCATCGGCATCTAGTCTTGCAAAATACTCTCCCTCTACCAATCCTATCGCTAAATTTAAACTGGCGATTAGCCCTAGATTTTTATCATTGCGCCGATAGGATATCCTATCGTCCCGGTACAGACCTCCCTCAAACATCTTTCTTGTGCCATCTGTTGAACCGTCGTCTATGATAAGCAGCCTCCAAGCAGTAAAGGTTTGCTTCAAAACACTGTCAATTGCTTTAGACAAATACAGTTCGCTGTTGTATGTAGGGAGTATTATCGTTACCCTTGGGGTTGATATTGACATAAATTAGCGCACTTTTGTACCTACCCTCATAAAAGCACTACCACTACGTAAAAAAGGTTAAAAAGAATCATACGTGTCGGGTGAAAAAACCTAAATTGCCGAAGAGACAATCGTAAAATTTTAACCCATTTAACTGTATACACACTCAACTTTATACATCTTCTACAGCGATTAGAGGATTTCTTTCTAAAGTAAGTAAAGAATTTTTTATGTTTTCAAATTTACTTACATAGTTTAGGTCAATCTGACCAGCTCTGCCACAGCCTGCTCTACACAGGTATGAGCTGTTTAATATCTCTATACACTTATAGTTAATCAGCCACACATAATACACAAATATCGCGTCGCAGCCAGAGACTTGGAACTCGGAATATTCCTTAAACATGCTTTGCATTGCACCGGCATTGCAGAAAAAGTTACCATGACCCAAAAAAGTTTTGATGCGTACAGAGTTATGGATCAGACATTTTTTGATCTGATACAAGTCAAATAACCCGACAAGTCTGTCCAAGCTCAACAAAGGAAAATCCCTTGACGCACCATAAATCTTGTCTTTTTCCCATATTTTTAAATTAAAAATTTCATCCAGGTAACTTTTAGTAATTGTATTGCCCAAGTCCAGACATATAACCCATTCGTTTTTAATTTGGACCAACGAGGAAAGCCAGCTCTTAAATACTCCGTAACGGCTTTTGTTTTTTAGTATCTTTATTTTTTGATTTTTTAATTCTGTCACAAAATTTTCTAAATACAAACCAGAGCCTTGTTGTGAGCAGTCGTCTATTATCAAAACCTCACTTACTCTTTCGTCATGCAAAATATTGAACAACGACTTGTGTATCCACTGGTGACCATCGCGATAGACGATAACGACGGACACTCTTCTAGCGTCTTCGGCTTCAACATTCTTTTCATAAAAAAGCCTGTTTTTAGCATAAGCGTAGTTGTCATAAATCCTAAAAAAGGCGCACACTGAAGTTTGGGCCAAATTCTTTAGAAGCGCCCTAAGCCAAAACTTTGATACTCTAACCTTGATATTTCGAATCTTTGCTACATTTCCAAATTGAGATTTGTCTCTACTAAATATTTTTGGAGGAAGATCCAGATTGTAATTTTCAGGATATAGATACGAAGGCGAAAGCGTTTTGACAATTTCTTTATTTTCACTCAAGTACTTATTCCAGTGCGACTCGTCATGCCATCTTGCGACTATACCGCGACTTTCGTCTATACCAATGTTTTTATCCAAAACCTTCATAGTTTCTATAAAACTATGGGCCACTCCCCCATTGATCGCACCTTGATAGTAGCCCACAGCCTTACGGGCATTCATGCAAGCAGTGGAATTGGTATTTGTCTCGTATGGAAAAGAGAGTTTCTTTTTTTTATAATATCCAGGATGCAAGCAGGCGGTAAGCTTTTCCTTACCCGAAGGTAGAAATTCCTCGGCTGTAATTTCTTCAAGGAATAGCAAATTGGCGTTGAAAAAATATAGGTAGTCAAAATCCTTCAAACGATCTTCTATTCTTAAAAATATCTCATACCTTTTCAATGTATTGTTTGGCCAACCCAAATTCTGCTGGTAGATTCTATGAATCTTCGTACTAGCATATTCACTATAAATTTTTTCTGCATCGGTAAAGACAAAATATTCTTTATCAGCTTGACTGATAAAATACTTTTCGCAGCTCAAGTAAAAATCCCTCCAAAAAATTTCATACTTCCCTGTACAGATGTATAAAATACCAATTTTCATAGGATATTCATCACAAGGAAACTCAAATATGCAGCAGCCCTATGCCTGCCCAGCCTTGACCTGGATCTTCAATGATTTCTCGAGTCCTACCATTATGCTCCAAACATAATTCAGCCCAGAAATCGTGCACGCCACAGTTTAACGACTCATGGTGAACAACGATATCATGAAATCCGACTATGCCCCCTTTTTTGACTAAGGGCGAATACATCTGAAAGTCAAGTTTAACCCCTTCGTATGTGTGATCACCGTCAATAAATAAAAAATCCACCTTCTGTTCACCAAGTATCTGTTTCAACTGGCCTAGTGTTTCTTTTTTATGAGAATCCATCCTTAAAAAATGAACGGTTTGAGAAAGTTTAGTAGCCGATCTAAAAAAAGGTATTTTCCAGGAAGGATAGCCGCCGCCAAACCTGCCACCGGGCAAATCAATGCTGCAGATGACAGCATCAGGTGGTGCGGTTTTACAGATTGACATCAAGGTTCCGCCACCCGATGTGCCTATCTCTACTATTATTTTTGGTTTTTCAAGGTGGATCACATTTAACAAACCAGTCAACTCTGAAGGCACCTGGCCAGGTTTGAACGCGCCAAAAAAATTTTTTGAAAGGAAATCGTAAGCCTCTTCCGGCTTGTCTATGTGGGTCTCTTTTATTTTCTTGATTATGCCTTTTTTAAAAAAAACTAAATACAACGGCCGCACAGTTTTGCTAAACACTTCCTTTAAAAAAAACTTGCTTTTCTGCCAAAAAACACCAAAGCCTTGATGGCGGGCGGTGTATATGGCTTTCTTTGTTTTTTTTATCAAATGTATCATATGTGATGCGTGGCTATAGTTTGCAATATGTGGTCCAGGCTTTCCAGCTTATCATACTGGACATCCCTCCACTTGGAGACATTGATCAAGTGGAGCCAGTCACCAATGAGTTCCACCTGGTCATTTTGGGGATTATAGTACTTTATATCACTTACGTCCAAAAATGAATAGGCAAAGTAAGGCAGCTTGTCTTTATTTAAAAATCGATAAATATGTTTGTAGTTTCCACCACCTGTATCCAACCCCCGGCACGGCATGAAATTAACAGTTTTATCTAACATATAGTCTAACTTAAAAAAACAAAAGCCTGGCCACAGATACCAGCCATTCTCTCTTTTTTTTACCAACCCAAAGAGCTGATGCTTTTTAAATAACGACGTTAAAGTAGTTTTTTTGTATGGAAAAACATCGTGATCTAAAAAGCCCAAAAGAGCGGGCTTGTATACTTTAACAAGATTTCTGTAAATCCAATTCAATGCTAGACCATGAGACCGACTGGGATCTATACCTGAAAATGGATTCCTGGGCAGTTTGAAGTAAGCTAGATGATTTACTCTACAAAAAGATAAGATCTTTCCTGAAACCATACTCTCGCTGGAATTATCGCATACAACATATGTAAAATCTTCGTCTAGATATTTCTTTAAAAAATACCACTGCTTTTCTATCACATCATAGCTGTTGTATGCAACAGCAAATAAAAATAATTCTTTCTGACTAAGCAGGCTTGCTGGATTATTCGCTATAGTGTACGAAAAGTAGCGGTAAAATACCGAAACTACACGACCATACAGTTTTTTGAGTAGATTTTTTTTCATACAAGCATCGTGGCCAAAACACAAAAGCAAGCAACATAACCACAACAAGCTGGCCAGCGCAAGTCGAGTAGACTAAGTTTTTTTAATACATGCCACTATCCGCATTACTGGAACCCTCAGATACCTAGCCTTAAAATTACATAAAAGATCAAATACACCCCCTGGGTAAAAAGCGTTTCAACCACTTAGTGCCTCTGACCAATGCATAAAATCTTAGTTCTATGTCCTCTACCTGGAAGCCACACTCATCAAGTAAATTACCTATCAGTTGCGGAGTCCAAGTATACAAATGCCTATTGATGTCTGTTGCGACATACTTCTTTTCATTTCTCCAATCATCAATAGGCAATACCAATAACAGCCGGCCGTTTATTTTTAATTTGGACTTCAGCTTAATCAAGGTATTGTATGGGTCTCTGACGTGTTCAAGCGAATGATGTGATATGACTTTATCGAAGTTTATATCAGCTGGGAGCGATTCTATATCTTCAAATACTTCAACACCCCTAAAACTCGCCTCTTTTCGTGCATGGGGGTTTATCTCAACACCATACTTGCCGGTCATGCTTAAAGCTTGCAGCAAAAAACCACCACCGCACCCGAAATCTAAAACTACATCTTGTAAATTTATATGCCCGGCAAAAAAACCAAACCCAGACTGTACACATGCCGCTCCTATTGACTTTTGCCACTCGTAATAATCTTTTCCGTAGTATTGGTTTTCAGACATAAATTCAGCACTAGCGACTTTAAAAAATAAAAATCAGTTCGTAGATAAATTTTTCTAATGACCCACCAACACTTGGTTAAACAGTTTCTGAAATCTGTGCCTATAGGTATGCTCCGCCAAAGTGCGAGCAAGCCCTCGCCTTGCTATCTCCAACCGGTTAGATGGATTTTCTAGGTAGTAATGAGCCTTCTCTACCAGCTCGTCTTCGTTGTGAAATATGCACAGCTCCTGGTCCGGAGTATAATACTTTTCTAACTTTTCTGCCGGCCCGCTCAGTAAAAACCCTCCCGCACCTAACACTTCAAATATTCTAGCCTTAATCTGCCGTTTTGAATACCCGGGCAAGGCGAGAAGTGCGTTGGGCAGACCCGCCAAATCCAACTGGATTTTGCTGTATTGGTTTTTGAAAAACAGCTTGGCTAAGATTTTTACCCACTGCTTCGCGCCAGAGTATGGCGACTCGGTGAAATTCAAATTTATAGCCGAAGAGTGAAAAATCTGCACCAGCAAATCCTGGCTAACAGCTCCAGCCTCCCAACCAGAACCAAAAAACTTTACAGGCAGGTTTTCTTGTTTTAGTCTCTGAAAATAATCAATCCTTTTCCCATACTTTTGTCCTACAAAAGTTATAGCACCACCGATCTGCAAATCAATACCCGGATCTTGGCAAGGATATTGTTCCGGATTTACTGCCCACTGGCTCAAAACCGCATTCACTCCTAAAGCCTGGTATTTGGGCAGACAATTTTCATCCGTGGTCACTACAGCAGAAAAATGTTTTGCCCATTTTTTTGAAAAAGTATGGAAACGCCAGTGATCATCGGCAAACCAGTTGATAGTCTGCACGCTTCCCTTAGCGGTTATGGACGCGACCGTGCTTTGATCCAGCTCATAGGTAAACAGGCAAAAAAAGACCAAGTCCGGCTGAAATTCTTCAACCTTGCGAAGCAAGTTTGCATTTGTTTTTTGGTGATACTCTTGGCTCAAGCCAGGATCAGTGGCATAAAAACTAGCCTCAATACCCGGCATCTTGCTCAAAGTCGAGTAAAAATTTAGATACTCGTAGGATTTGCCCCAAGCGGGCCTACCGTAAGAGTGCTCAAGGCTAACAAATAACACGCGCATAAGTAAAGTATAGCAAGACTTGTTATGTCGCGCATTGGCCTTGATTTTGCTAAAATTGGCTTATTAGGACTTACGCATTTAGCCGAGTTCGAGGCAAAATATGAGGATTATGCGAAGCCGTAGTAGGGCTACGGCGAGTAAACCAGCAATATTTTAACAAAGAAATCGGCTAAAAGCTTCTTAGGTTCTATATAAAAAAGTTATAAAATATTTAGCGGTGCGTAAGTCCTACTTATGAAAGTACTCTACTTGATTACTTCAGGCGACCTAGGCGGGGCGCAAAAATATGTGCTCGACCTAGCCTCGCACTTTGGCGGTGCAGTCGCTTCCGGAACAGAACAACAGCACCTAACAAATGAGTGCCAAAAGTTAGGGATACAATACCACCCACTCAAACACCTTAAGCGCAACATCAACCTTTTAGACGACCTGTTGGCTATCTGGGAGCTTAGAAACCTTATCCTAAAAACCCAACCCGAACTGCTGCACACCAATTCAAGTAAAGCTGGACTAATTGGCTGTCTTGCCGGAGTACTGGCTAGTACTCCTGTAGTGTTCACTGCGCATGGCTTCCAATACCTAGAACCTATGTCTCGGTTTAAAGCGCTGGTCTATAAGTTACTGCATAAAATCATTTCTAGGTTTTCCGTATTTATCATTACCGTCTCAGAACAGGACAGATCACAAGCACTGCAAGACAAAGTGATAAAAAAAGAGCGCTCACAAACTGTCTACTATGGAATCCAGCAAGTAAATTTTTTACAAAAAACAGAAGCTAGAAATAGACTGGCTTTGCCGCAACAAAGCACTTGTATCGGCACCATTGCCAATTTTTATAAAACTAAAGGGCTGGATACCTTACTAGAAGCATTTGCTACTATATGCACTAAGCGTACAAACCTTACGCTCATCATCATAGGAGACGGTCCAGAAAGAGATAACCTAGAAAGCCTTATATCAACCCTAAACCTAAAAAACAAAGTCATCCTAAAAGGACAGATAAAAGATGCCGGGACACTCCTAAAGGCTTTTGATATCTTTGTTCTGGCATCAAGAAAAGAAGGTTTGCCGTATGTACTTTTAGAAAGCTCGCGAGCTGGTTTAGCAAAAATTGTTACCGAGGTGGGTGGAAACCGAGAAGCAGCCGGGCCTGGTGCTATATATGTACCAAAAGAAAACCCTAAAGCTCTAGCAGAAGCTTTAGATAAAGTCTTGGACAGCCATTCTCTTCAAGTAGAACTTGGACAAGCAGGACTTGCGTACTCTATAAAATTCACCAAAGAGGCCATGCTCACCAACACCAACCACATATACGAACGAGTTATGCATCAATCTTAGAAAACCCCTCCTCTTTTCCACTCACTTGTTGTTTATCTTCAACCTTCAGCTTTGCTTTATTTTAATTCGCCCCACCTTTTAGAAATTTTCCCCGAGCTTCCACGCTTTGCAATCTAACTACCCACCAACAGCCTACAACTAATAATCCCAAAACCCACCACCCATTACCTCACTTACTATCACCTCACTTACTATCACCTCACTTACTATCACCTCACTTACTATCACCTCACTTA
>CAYYEK010000014.1:0-6667 GCA_964470855.1 uncultured Candidatus Saccharibacteria bacterium | reverse complement strand
CTATCACCTCACTTGACAAACGTCGCAATTGCGACATTTGTCAAGTCATAGACGGATACCGATCTTTTTGAAATGTTTTCGTGCCTCAGACTCATCTTGTTTATCAAGCCGACTAACCTCAACCACAGTCACAAAACGGGATATCTGAAAATAGTCAACGAGCCACTGTAATTCAGATCTAGGATCAAAAGGGTGTAACCACAAAGAACGCTGAAATGGGTAAAAACCTAGTTGCTTGAGTTTTTTCCTCAATAATTCCGATCCTTGTCGATGACTCTTGGTTGGTACATCTGAGGCCACCAACCACCACTTACCGTCCCATTTATCCGGAGCCTGAATCTTCTGGGGCAAAGCCTGTAGTTTTCTGAGTCGGTCCCTACCCTGTCCTGTCAACCTCACCAAAACCCCACTGTTGTTGGATTGAAATGATATGTACCCTTTTCGTTTTAAGTAATATAACGATTGCTTTACCTTTTCCTGGTCGGTTTTAGTATTGTTGGCAAGCCAACGGCCTGCCTTAGCCAACCCCCCCAAACCCACTAGCAGATTTGGAACTGCTAGAGCAGCTACACCCAAACTTACTACTCCGACGATACCTAACAAAGCTGCTGCCAAGTTTTTCGCGGATTCTATGTTTGCCCGCCTTATCATCTCTGGAGTAAGATGCGTAACATTTTTAGAAGCCGTTGTTGCACTAGACTTTGGTTTTCATTTTTTTGCTTGCTTCGTTTTCATATGGAATACAACTAAAATCAAAGCATAATCTATACCACTACTCCCCTTCACAATACCACTACTTGACAAATGTCGCAATTGCGACATTTGTCAAGCCCGACATAATCAAAGCGGAACCTGTAAACTAAAAAGCCCAAAAATACGTAATCAGCTGCCGCCAACTCAAGATCTACCATTTTCATAAAAATATCACTTGCTGAAGAAAATTTAGGTTAAAACTTTTGTCAGCAAATAGGATTGATGATTTAAAGAGTAAGTTGGCAATCTAACTGTATAAAACCAAATTTGAATTTGGGCTGTCTAGCGCTGAAGACAAATGCGGATAATACGTGCTCAATAAGTTCAACCTGATCTGAACCTTGATCAAAACCTCATGAAGAGCCGAGAGAAAAGTGCAGACTAGGAGAGAAAACATTGTAGTCTAAAATTTACGATTTATTCATTCAAACTTAGTACTAGCATGCATAGCTAAAAAATAATCCAAGCCAAGCTGACTTGCACCTTGTTGTTCTAAAACTTCTAAAGTCGTAGGTTCAATGTCCATGTTCATACTTGCTGCCTTAGTCTTTGCTATTTCAAGTGGGGTGAGGTTGTTACGCATAGAAGCTTCATGGCAGATGGTATGCATATTGCCAACACGAATCTTGCCTTGTTTTATGGCTTCGAGAGCTCCTTGACCCACAATGAGCTCCCTGGTGCGCACATCAAATGCAAGGCGCTGATGTAGAAATGGCACACCCCAAAAATATGCCTCTATGGGATCTGGTAGTCCATTGATTTTTTGATAGTAAGACGGTGCAATGAGATCCACGCGAAAACCTGGAGGGCATGGATGGGTTAGTATCATCCCACCTTCCAGAAAACTCCGCCTGGCGCTCCAACCCTCCTGCTCTAAAGTATGGATCACCGCCTCTCCCTTCATGCTGAACTCTGTAGGTCTAATACCAAATAAACCTTCCAAATCTTTAACGAGAAAGTCCCAATCCTTCCCAGGACCATTGGAATCTAGACCCATAAGTCGCCGATAAGATCGGGACAACCTACCTCCGCAGAGCCGAACTCCGCCTTGACTAAGCTGGCCAGAAAACGTTAAGGCTAATACCTCTGTTTTATGGTAGTCTGGATCTTGACTTAGCTCGCGCTTGACTTGGCTCCAGATAAGCCTTTCGTCCTGTGTCAGCTGACTCTCGCTTCTTGGTATAGAAGATTCTTCGCGGAAATTTACCATACGATAAAGTAATCAACGTGGTTAAATTAGTGCAAGTGAGAGAAGCCGTTTCAAAAGATGGTGCATATTTCTGTTGTTTTGTAAGCTGTTTCATATGCTTACATTTGCGATGAGTTAAATACAAATTCATCCGAATTTCTTACGCTCGCCCCCATAATACCACCACTTGACAAATGTCGCAATTGCGACATTTGTCAAGTCAGCAGGGATTTGATCGGAGGAATAGGATCGTAAGGATTTGATGTTAGGGTTACGATAACAGAGTTATATGAATAGAAAGATAGGGAGAGCAGGGTGTAAGTTATGGACAAATCTAAAACCTACGCACCGCTAAGTATTTGTACATAAAAAATTCCTCTTAAAACAGCTTTTACCCGATCTCTGACGTTTTAATACTGCGGTTATTTTCACCGTAGTAGTACTACGCTTTCAACTAATCCTCGTATTAAGCCTTTCTCTCGGCCAAATGCGTAGGCCCTGAAATCAAACAATTTGCTGCAGGGCTAAGTAGCTTCAGGGCTGTTAATAATAATGTCAAAATGCTGAATTTAAACTTAAAAAGAAGTCTTGCAATTGCAAAAGAAAAACTCCCCCCAAGTTTAAAGTTTGGGGAGAGATTAAAAATATTATTTACAAGGTGACGATATTGACATGGGAAGAAATGGAAAAAGCTTATGTCCGCCCAACTCTCACGTCTTCTTCTAGGTCTTCACAAATTTGTACTGGTTTATGGTATATCGCGAACAGCCAGAACCAAAGCCCTATCTTGGCCTACAAAAAGCTGGTGGGTAGGCAAACGAAGTTTTGGCTGTTGCTTCAACAAGACGTCCTCCCGAGAACCTGCAGACACAACTGTGTCTAAATAATAAACCAAAGCTACCCTGCTATCCACAATCTCTTTGCTTGAAAATAGCCCAATGTAACTAATCTCACAGTTTAGACAGTATTGTTGCAGATAATGAGTGATTTGTACTATATCTGCAAACCTTTGCCCTTGCATTTTAACTTGCCTATACAAGTTAAAATTGTATGCATAAACCACAAAAATAGTGAGTAGCACAGCCGCAATGCTTGGAAAAAGATACTTGCGCTTCACTAAACCGACCATTTGGTATAACCAAAAACCTATAAGAACGGATAAGAATGGGTATACCACGACGATATATCCAGTGGCTTTTGTTTTAGCTGCACTAAACAAGAAAAAATACACTAGCACAGTTAATACTGGCACTCGATAACGCTCCACCCCTCTAAAGGCTTGGATACTTCCCCAAAACAAACCCAACACTGAAAGCAGCCCGTAAGGCATTTGTGTAAATACTTCCAAATACGACCACCAAGGACCGAAATTGCTATCCAAAGGCAAGGCGAATCTTTGCAGCACATGAGAGCTTAGGTATGTTTCCCAAAACTTTAGTCCAAATTTAAAGGTCTCTGCTAGGTGCCATGGCAGGACTATAAGTAAAAACAGCATCGCTCCCCACCTGAACTCCGGGAGCTGCAAAACGTTTTTCCACCTACGACTCAACATCAAGTCCGAGCTCACTACCAACAGTGGAAACAAACCAACTATATTTTTAGTTAAAACTCCAAGTGCCAAACCCGACCAGAAAATAAACCAGTACTTTCTAGAGCTGGTGGAAAAAACATAGCCAAACAGGCTCATCACTGCAAAAAATGTCAATGGTATGTCCATGTTGACTACCCCTGACATGATCAAAAAATGCGAGCAAACAAAAAAAGTCGCGCCAGTTAATAAACCGGCAAACTTTGAATCGGTAACTCGCCTAACCCACCACGCAATAAACATAACCACCCCCAACCCAAACAAAACTACAGGTAGTCTTGCAGCCCACTCACCTACCCCAAACAGCAAGAAGCTGCCTTGGATCATCCAGATAAGCAGCGGTGGTTTTTCAAACCAAAATTGCTGATCGCCCAGTCCGTAGCCCTTCCAAGTAAAAACTAGGGGGTGCGTAGACTCCCTGGCAACTTGAACATAGATGGACTCATCCCAATCCCGAAATGGATAACTGCCCAAGCCTGGCAAAAACAAAAAAATAAAATACGCACACAAAAGCGCTAAAAACGCCCAAAACCCTATTTTTTTCCAATCCACACTATTTGTCAAAATATTTTACACCCAAGTAAAACCCTCCCCACCTCTTACTTCTCCTCTTCTATGAAAGTAACGATTTCGGTTTTGAAAAGAAAGAAAAAAGCTTGTGTCCGCCCAACTCTTACGGCTTGACCTTTAAGGTTTTTATAAAACGCGCTACGTCCCTCTTAAGACTAGGAGCATAATTCACAGCAGCATCCCAAACGATATTTAAATCCAATCCTTCATAGTGGTGGATCGCCAAATCTCTAAAACCCGCGATATCTTTCCATGGCTGATGTATATTGCTCTTCACACTAGGCGATATTTTCTTACTTAACTCCCCAACCACCATCAGTTTGAGTATAACAGCACTTTGTGTCTTTTTATCCCGCTGAAAATCTTTAAATGTGTAACCTTGAAGATAATCTTTTAGGTCTTGTAGGTGCTCTAAAATCTGCAACAAATATACTTTATCAAGCTTTTTTGTCAACATATAGCAGTTTTAGGTCTTCTAGGACATGTGGTCTGACAAACTTATTGAGCGAAGATTCGGTAACCAAATCCACTCTTCTTCCAAGCTTTTTTTCTAAAGCCCTTTTCGCTCCTAAATACTGTGCCAGGCCTGGGCCTGTTCCAAACTTAACCAAAAGATCCAGATCACTATTCTTTTTTTGCTGTCCTCTAGCAAACGAACCAAAAACAGCGGCCTGCACTACTCCGTACCGCTTCAAAATTGGGACTATATTTTTTTGTATATTCGCTATACCCATAGCTGAAGTGTAGTCTAAAATTACACTAAAAACAATGCTATATAAGACTACGGAGTTGAAACTTTATTTTCCAAGCCTGTTATAGATATAGGGGCAAAATCCCTCTTACTTCTCCTCTTCTATGAAAGTAACGATTTCGGTGTTAGAGGATAGACCGGAAAGGATTTCTACCAAACCACCGTCAGCCTCAAGTCCGGTAGTCACCTCTTGCTCCTTAAACTCGCCTTTTTCCTTGTTGGTCAAAACGCGGACAAACTTCTTCCCATCTTTTTCTACCAAAGATCTTTGGGGGACTGCTAAAACCCCTTGTTTTTCAGCCACTTTCACACTCAAGTTGGCGGTCATACCAGGCAAGATGCGCACTGCTTGTGGAACGTCTTTTAAGGCCATACCATTAGCAGGGCCTACACCTTCAATGTTACTGGTCACTTTGTAGTTCACTACTCCGCTGACCACAGTAGAAGCCGGATCAATAGCAGTTACAGTGCCGGTAAACTCTTTTTCCATACCCAGCGCGTCAAATGTGTAAGCTACTTTTTGACCAACTTTAACCAGAGCGATGTTGGCTTCCGAGATGTTAGCTTCAACATATAAATTGTCTACATCTTGTAAAGATACCAAAGAAGTCAAGGCTGTAGCCTGCTCTCCGACTTTGACATCTACTTTAGTAACTGTACCGGCTACTGGAGCGCGAATCACGGTATTTTCCAAGTTGGCCAACGCTGCCTGCAGGCTGGCCTTAGCAGACATTAGCGAAGCTTCAGCGGCTGCTAAGTCAGCAGGCCTAGCTGCGGCTTTTTTTAAAGCTAAGTTAGCTTCAGCAGTAGCCACCGCGCTTTCAGCCGTAGCCACCGCAGTCCGCTGAGTTTCTAACGCTGCATTGTAAGCATTTAAATAGGTCACATAAGAAGTGCTACTTTTATTCGGGATCTCTATCTTCCACTCATCATTTGGAGCAACACTGCTGGGAAAAGTCACCAAAAGCCCTTTAGTTCCTAAAGGAGCAGGAAGGCTCTGTCGTATGGACCCGCTGCCGCTTTCCAAACCAGAATATATATAAGCCAACCCACTGCCGGTTGCATAAACAGCCACCCGGTAGCTTCCCTCAACCCCACCTGTATAGCTTCCGCTTACGGTCATGGATCCGGTTATGGAGTAGGCTGGATCAGCCTCCAGTGAAGCATTAAGCATAGCAAGTCGTGCATTGCCCACTAAAATTTCCTGCTGGGCTTTAGTATCGGCTAAACTTTTCTTGGCATTATCCAAAGCCACCTGTGCTACCGCAACTTCCTCGCTGGTGGCGCCATCTCTGACTTTCTGCAAACTAGCTTCAGCACCAGCCACAGAAGCTCTAGCTTGTGCAACGGAAGCCAAAAGGTCGCGTTGATCTAACTGGGCCAAAACCGTACCAGCTTTGACTTTTTGTCCCACTTTTACCGGCACTTTTTGGACTATACCGGACACTTTAAAAGCCAAACCCAAATCCACACTGCTGGTTACAGTTCCAGTTGCCAAAACAGTCCTTTGTAGATTTTTCAAGTTGAGCTGCTCTGATTGGAACACCCCACTCTGTTTATCACGAGTGGTTAGGATGATCACAACTACTACCAGTGCTACGACTATAAAACCTATAAATTTCAAGTTTTTTTTCATAGAAACCTTCCTTTATACAACAAAAAACGGCTGTCTGAATACAATAGTAATATAATTTGAAATTATAGTCAAAAGACTCATGGCTTTATAAGCCATGAGTCTTTATTGCTGATACACTAGTGGATGTTAGAACCCAATTGACTTCAAATAGCTCAAGGTTTTCGCATCTAGTATGCCAGT
>CAYYEK010000013.1:0-18683 GCA_964470855.1 uncultured Candidatus Saccharibacteria bacterium | reverse complement strand
CTGGCATAGCCTGTTCCTGCGTAGCTGGTTGCGGCACGGTTCGGGATGAAAATTCCACACTATTTAACCTCCACAGCCCTAAAGCCAAGACTAAGGCTAAAAATACCAAAGATGCTAAAACTTGGGGATCGGACAAGGTCTGTTTAAAACTCCGCTTGGTAGCAGGTAAATTTAGCTTAGCTGCTTCTTCGTTTGACTGCTGGTTGATATCCGGATTATTGGTCATAGGTTTTCAAAAAAAATTATTCATTGCTAAATGTTTTGCTTGTAACCAAAAGCGTTAAAAATCAATCCCCTTTTGCGCCCACACTCCTTTGTAGTAGCCGTGCTTGACCATCTTCATATCTGTTACTGTATCACACAAACGCAAAATCTTTTTATACCTATCGTGCCCAGTGATCACCAAGTGCACTAGTTTGGGCTTAAGTTTTATAAGTTCTACTACGTCGTCTTCCATAAGTAACCCCACTTCTACAGCGGAAAGAATTTCATCTAAGATCACCACTTGGTATTTCCCTGACACTAAAACTTCCCTAGCTTTTTGTAGTCCTTCCAAAGCCGCCCTTACATGCTCGCGCTTGGATTTTTGGTCACCTAAGATACCCACAAAACCCAATCCGCATACCTCTGTGTCTATGCGACCCATATTTTTTGGGATCTTGATACTGCGGAAAAAATTGATCTCACTTGCTATAGGCCACTCACCCTCCTTGCGATTCCCGGAAGTTTTTTCTCCTGCTTTCACAAACTGTAAGATGTACACATCCATCCCAGAACCAGAAGCTCGGCACGCAATCCCAAAAGCCGCTGTGGTTTTGCCTTTGCCTTTACCAATGTTGCAAACCACCAGCCCTTTAGGCACAAACTTGTTCTCAATTGTTACCTGTTTTGTCACTTAATTTTTTTATTAACTTCAAGGTGCTAGCTTCTAGCTTTCAGACTCTTAACTCTATATTCTAGATTCTAAATTCTAAATTCTAGATTCTAAATTCTAGATTCTATATTCTTGTCTTCAGCTGCAGCCTGTAGTGGTGCCACACTCTATGCACACCATACACGAGCCATTACGCTTCATCTTCATAGAACCGCAAGAACCGCATGCATCACCGGTAAATCCTTGGGATCGAGCCGCTTCTCTTATATCCAAAGTGGGGTTTATGGGCGCTATGCTAACCACAGGCCCATCCTTCTCCTTGATAGGCAAGGGTTTGGTTTTTACCTCCAAACTTGGCAAAGCTTGTTGCACTCCACTATGGTCAGGCTTAACTTGTACTAAGTCCTCGCGACCCAGATATTCATAACCAAGCAATCTAAAGACGTAATCCAAGATAGAAGTTGCCATCTTGATGTTGTCATGTCCTTGCACCGGACCAGCTGGCTCAAATCTAGTGTAAGTGAAAGCGTCAACATAGTCCTGCAGACTAACTCCTCGCTGCAAGCCCTTTGAAACAGCGATAGCAAAACAGTTCAACAAGGACCTGAAAGCTGCTCCATCTTTATACATATCCAAGAAAATCTCACCCAGTCGTCCGTCCTCGTATTCACCGGTACGAACATATACTTTGTGTCCTCCCACCACAGCCTCCTGCGTCCAACCACGGCGCTTCAGAGGCAAGGATTCTTTTTGTCCGCGAGCTAGTAAGCTCTGCTGATGCACCTCCGGAGTTATGGTCTCATCAACCTCCCCTTCTGCAAGCAACATAGATTCCAAACTAGTCGCTGTTGAGTTTAATGGTTGTGACAGTTTGGAACCATCGCGGTACAAAGCCACCGCTTTAAGCATATAGTTCCAGGAGTCCCAGTAAACTTTTTTTACCTCTTCAACTGTTGCCTCGCCTGGCATGTTTATGGTCTTAGAAATCGCACCGGAGATAAACGGTTGAACCGCGGCCATCATTTTTATGTGAGCATCATAGGCTATATACCGCTGACCTTTGCTGCCACACCGATTGGCGCAATCAAAGATAGGATAGTGCTCCACTTTCAGATACGGAGCCCCCTCTATAGTCATGGTTCCAGCCACATACTCATTAGCCTCCGCAATCTGTGCAGAAGTAAACCCTAAGGCTCCTAGCACATCAAACCCAACTTCTTTTTTGTAAGCACCCAACCCAATCCGGTCCAAGACCGCCTCCCCTAAAGAAGCAGGATTAAACACAAAACGCAGATCAAAAGCTGAGACTAGCTGACTTTCCACAACTTCCAGATCCGCCGGAGTAAAACCTTTGGCTTGCAAAGTTTCGTGGTTAATGTGCGGCGCGCCACGCAAAGTCGCGTGGCCTTTCATATAATTTTCTATGCTCAAAATCTGATCAGACTCATACCCTAGAGCTTTCAAAGCCTTGGTTACAGTTTGGTTTACAATCTTAAAGTAACCCCCGCCAGCTAGCTTTTTAAATTTCACCAAAGAAAAATCAGGCTCCACTCCGGTAGTGTCGCAATCCATAAGCAGCCCTATAGTACCAGTCGGGGCTATAACAGTAACTTGGGCGTTTCGAAAACCAAACCGCTCTCCGCGCTCCAAAGCCTCATCCCAAACCTGACGGCTTGCTGCTGCCAGATAATCCGGTGCATACTTGGCTTTGATGCCCTGCGGGATTATGGTTAAACCCTCATACTCTTTTTTCTCCGCGTCGTAAGCAGCCCGCCTGTGGTTGCGGATAACACGCAACATATGCTGTTTGTTAGCCTCGTATCTTTCGAACGCGCCCAAACCCTCCGCCATCTCCGCGCTGGTGGCATAAGCTTGGCCAGTCATAATAGCGCTAATACAACCAGCTATAGCCCTAGCTTCTTCTGAGTCATAAGGCACGCCCATGCTCATCAAAACGCTGCCCAAATTCGCATACCCCAAACCCAGAGTCCTAAACATGTAAGAGAGCTGGGCGATCTCTTTACTTGGAAACTGCGCCATCAAAACTGAAATCTCCAAAGTGATAGTCCACAAACGAATTGCATGTCGAAGCTCTTTAACTTTCAAGCTGTTGGTTTGAGCATCGTAAAAGTGCGCCAGATTAAGCGAGGCCAAGTTACAAGCAGTATTGTCCAAAAACATATACTCACTACAAGGATTTGAACCGTTAATCCTGCCATCTTCCGGACAGGTATGCCACTCGTTTACAGTGGTGTCGAACTGCAAACCCGGGTCAGCGCAATTCCAAGCCGCATAAGATATCTCCTGCCACAACTGCCTGGCCTTGATAGTCCTGGCTACTTTACCTGAGGTCCGCCACTTCAAATCCCAGTTTCGGTCATGGCCGACATTTTCCATAAATTCATTGGTCACGCGAACCGAGTTGTTGGAGTTTTGACCAGACACGGTATCGTAAGCACCTCCCTCAAAATGCGTATCAAATTCAGCATAATCAAATTCTTTGTATCCTTGTTCTACCAAAGCCAGTACCCGCATGACATAACTCACAGGAACTTTTTCAGCCAAAGCTTCCCGGATTGCTCCGCGTAAGGCTCGATTGGTTTTATAATCCGTGGTGTTTTCCGAAACTGCCACGGACATAATGTTTTGCAGATGGTGCTTGTTGGTTTGGCTGCCGGTGACGAGTGACGCGACTTTTTGCTCCTCTTGTACTTTCCAGTTGACAAACTCCTGCACATCCGGATGGTCAGCGTCTACTATGACCATCTTGGCCGCACGGCGCGTAGTGCCACCGGACTGGATCGCGCCAGCACTGCGATCAAAGATTCTCAAAAAAGACATCATGCCGGAGCTTTTACCACCCCCAGACAAAGGCTCGCCTTTAGCGCGTAAAGTAGAAAAGTTGGAACCTACGCCGGAGCCGTACTTGAACAACCTGGCCTCCCTAGTAACTGCATCAAAGATCCCACCAGGACCGACCAAATCGTCATTCACCTGCTGGATAAAACAAGCATGAGGTTGCGGATGCGTGTAAGCATCCGCTGATTCTTTCAACAGGCCATCATCTGGATCGACAAAGAAATGCCCCTGCGGGCTACCGGTGATACCATATGCCCACTTAAGGCCGGTGTTGAACCACTGCGGACTGTTAGGGGCTCCCATCTGAGTGATGAGCATATACGCCATCTCGTCTTGAAATGTTTGTGCGTCTTCCGGGCTTGCAAAATACCCATACTTCTCTCCCCAAAAACGCCAAGTACCGGCCAGTCTCCCTACCACTTGCTTTGCACTCGTCTCCCCTCCTGTGACCTGATTGCCGGAGTCGTCTAAAAGTGGCGCACCGCTGGCGTCTACTTGCGGTACCCCTGCTTTACGGAAATATTTTTGGGCTAGTATATCAGTCGCCACCTGACTCCAAAAAATCGGCACTTCCACGTGCTTGATCTCTTTTACTATGGTTCCGTCAGGATTGCGGATCACGGAGCTGCGAACTTCGTACTCAAACAAGTCCAAAGGATCCACTCCCGCTTGGGTAAAAACCCTCTGGATCTTAAGGCCTCGATACTTCGTGCTTGGTGTATCTTTTTTTTGTGAGGTTTGAACTTGGTCTTGTACAACAGTTGCTTGCTCCATAATTTGTTTTTGATATTTAATAGTTATAAATCTAAGTTTATATATGATCGTGCGCTAGTACACTCAAGAATAAAATAATGAAGAATTGCAAATTTTGGATTGAGTACTGGACCCAGAATGGGCACCATTTTATGAGACCCGAATGGTGCCCATTACAGAAGTTAATTGTCCCCCGCCTCGAGCGGGGTCCCGCCAGAGGCGGGAAAAACTTCAACTGTAAACTCTTAACTTCTACAACTTTTACTACTTCTACTACTTTTACTACTTTTACTACTTCTTAGGTATCAACTAGTTGACTCGCGACTAACAACTATCGACTGTTCAAACTACAATTTCTCCAGTTCGTCCTTAAAATCTTGGACTTCCTCAAACTGCAAGTAAACAGCCGCAAAACGGATGTACGCCACCTTATCTATTTTTTTCAAGTGTTTCATCACCACTTGCCCTATCTCCTTGCTTGAAATGTGCCCAGAAGCCGCTTTTTTTTGGATATCTTGCTCTACAAGAGTTAAAAGCTTTTTAAGCGTTTCTTCCTGCAAGGGCAATTTCCAAAAAGCCTTCCTAATTCCTCGTTCCAATTTTTCGCGCGCATACGGCTCGGCACCTCCGTCTCGTTTATCTACCAAAAGATCTAGTATTTCTATTTCTTCATAAGTAGAAAAACGAAAACCACAGGACTCGCACTCCCTACGGCGACGGATAGCCAAACCATCCGCTGCTGGACGAGAATCCACTACTTTGGTTTCGTCTTTTTGGCACTTAGGACAGCGCATTGTACTTTTTTTGGGTTACGATTGATACAAATAAAACACTATATCTTGTGATTCACTAAGTTCGAGAACCACTAGATATAGTGTACTAAAAAACTCTTTGGTCTGGGAAAATTATTCTTGGCTTATTTATACCACCACACTTTTTCCACCCCCCAGTTGTCCACAAACTTACCTCACCTCAACCCCACTTGTTTCGCCGAATAAACTCCAATACCTCTCTGTGACCTGTTCATCTGTATCCAAATAATCCGACCAGTCTCCAACTCTTGTCAAAACTTCTTTAACATGGACATTGAGCCTCGCAAACTGCCTTCTTGCCACATTGGATGGTATTTCTAAAGAAGCAGCGCGCCCTGTAAAAAATATAGGATTATTATAAAAACTCTGGCCAAGGTCATAATTGATAGCATACACCATGGTATTAGGTTCAAGTTTCTTTAGAAGTAAACGGAAGCCAGGCTCAAACTTCACCACTTTTGTATTTGCCTTTCTTTCTTTGCCAGCAGTCGGGTGAAGAATAAGAACACCTCCGGAAGCAACATGGCTCAAAGCTTTTCGATAATTTTCTATAGCTTTTTTTGGGTGATTAGTAAGCAGGTGGCTATCTAGAACCCTGCCTGCATTTTCACCTAGATATTTTTTCGCACCCGACACTAGTCCTTCTTTAACTCTTTTATTCGTATATACCAAAATGTCACTTCGCGGAATCATCGAAAAAGTTATAGGTACGTCAATATATCCTGCGGGGTGATTGGAAATAGTCACACCCGGTTCTGTTGCCAAAGCTTGTCTCATTGAACTAAAGCTGAGATCTCCGGACATCGAAAACTCAGGGAAGATCCTCTCCCGTTCTAAATACAAACGCATTATTTCCGACACCTTGGACCAGTCGCCCTCCATCTCCCCGCCCAAAATACGAGCGGCTTGGCCAAGCGCAAACTTCTCAAAACGCTCTAAAGTTTCTTTTGGAACACTCCTCAGCTTTTCTCTTACATTCATAAAAGTACTTAACAGTCACCCCCCAGTTGTCCACAAACTTACCTCACTAAGCCCTCTGCTTTGTCGCCCTAACCAGCTCAACTTTCGTTACCCTGATGCTTGCCCGCCTACCCGCTTCGCAAGAGCCTTAGCGAGGCGAGTGGAGGGCAAATCAGGATCCAGGACTATAAAACAGTGCTACTAATTATACCGAAATTGCGAGCCGTTCTAAGCGAAGCAATCCCTCTTGTCTGTCTCATGGCTCAACACCCCGCAATGAGTCATGCCCCTTTTTTCATCACATTAAGACCGTTAACCAGCGGTCAAGTGTCTATCTCTAAATTTATAATATCGCATTAGGCCAGAAAGTTCCACCTACTATAGCAACATCGTTTAGATCTATTGGTTGCGTGCTATGCGTAATCACATCATAGGTTGCAGCATATGCCTCCATAGTAAAGTGATAGAACTCATGATTTGTTATTCGATTAAATAATTTTTCTGCCTTAATGACTTTACCGTAGCACCAACATTCAGCATGTGGTTCGAAATTCGGATTATCGTTTGGAGAAAAAGTCCCAGTTGGTATAAACATCCCTGGTGCGGGGAAGTGGACCTTATCTTTTTTAGGGTACTTTTTCCAAAAGTCATCTTCATTTAAAAAATACTCAAATGAATTTGCTAATAGGACAATTTTTATACTCTCCAATTTAGTGAAATCCATACTTTGAACTTCTAAGTAGTTCACCATATCAACTATCAGCGGATATTCTTCATTTGTTTGAGGATTGCTAACCCACAGTTCCAAGCTCGGCTCTAATGGCCACTCTGCGTTTGGTTTAAATCTTGGTTCACGTATGTGTTGTGATAATTTGCCTACAAAAGTTGGGGTTACTCCCATAAACTTTTCTTGGCTAAACAAACCACCTCTTGTGAAGTGCCAATATAGACATGCACCAGAGGAATCTTCGGTCACATATTGAACATATTTTCCAAATTCTTGTTTTCTACTGATACTTTTAACATGCTCAAATAACCGAGCGATGTCTTCCTTCTCTTCTATTTGGAAACCAACATCTGTAAAGTGGCTCATAATTTATACTTGAACTTAATAGAAATATTTTTTAGCTGTTCTTGCGGATCCCAACCATCTGGTTTTTTATTCGGTTCGTACCACACGTGTCCTTTGTTTATCCATTGTTGCCTTTTTTCCTTAATCATTTCAATTCTTGTGTCATCGAACCCAAATTCTGTGAAGCAACAAGGACAATGCGCGAAAGAAGCTGTATTCCCATCACTCCCCCAAGGCTGAAAGTCAGAAAATACATACCCACATACTCTACATGTTCGTAACTCTTTTTCGGCTAACATACTACTTTGAATAACGGGGGATTTGCCCATTTTTACATTAAACATGTCTTCTCCCCTACAATCCTACCTCCCTCTGTCACCCTGCCTACCCACCTACCCGCTTCGCAAGAGCCTTAGCGAGGCGAGTGGAGGGCAAATCAGGATCCAGGACCCATGTGTACATTGCATTCGAACTACTATTTAAGTTTCAAGTTTAAACTCCATAGTCCACTTGTCCTTACCTTCCCACAGATCAAATACTTGCCCGTAACCCATGTCTCTACTCATCTTTTCCATCCCCTTTAAGAGCTCCTGCTGAACTCCGATGTTAGCGGTTTTCATCACTGTTGATACTTTTTCAATAAATTCACCAGGCTCCCAAGGCAAGTGCTCCAACGGGTACGCTAAGAGCTCTTTTTCTATATATCCCAAAAATGGACGATGCCTACCATTCAAAGCAAACACTGATGTTAGCAGATCCAACATGGAGTTAACAGCTTCAATTTGCGCTCCAAACTCATTTTTATTGCGCATACACTTTACCGACCTAAAAACTCCGTTCACATAACCATCCAGCGCCGAAGCTATAAACTGCCTTAGCCTGTCTTTAGGGATATAGCCTTTTTCTTCAACTATTTCCTGCAGTTCTCCAATTTTATCTACTAAAATCTTTACGTGAGCGAAATCGTAACGTTTCCAGTATTCAGAGCTGTCCCAATTAGCATAATTTTTAAACTCCGACCATGAGTACACCGACAAGTCCATATTTTGCAACCCTTCATGCTTGTACTCTAGCTTTAATGAGTCTACAGACTCATCATTTACCACCATTACCAGGTCATAGTCAGAGTATTCGTTCCCAAAGCCTTTGCCCCGAGAACCGACTAAAATGAGTCCCAAAATTTTTGCGTTACTTTTAGCCTCCTCTATCACCTGTTCATAAGTCTTCTTTGTCATAAATCAACATTCCAAATTCAACATTCTAAATTCTTAGCTCCCCGCTATTCTACACCTTTTAATATTCTCCGTAAAATAAAAACAACCCTTACGTTATGAAAGGGTTATTTTAAATTTACAGATACTACTTCATCTTCCTTCGGATGAACGCAGGGATGTCCAAATCTTCTTGTTCGTCTTCCGGACTTGTCGCGCTTGCTTGAGTGGCAATTGGGTTAAACTGAGGCCTACGAGGCTCCACTGTTCGGAAAGGTGGCTCAACAGTAGGAGTGGGCCGCTCTTCTCTCTTGGGTGGTTCTGGCTTAAAGATGGCTGACAGCGAATCTTCTTGACGATGAGGCATTTGAGTTTCCGGACGACGGACATTGCTTTCGTCAAAACCAGTAGCTATAACCGTTACCCTGACTTCATCGCCCATTTCTTCGTCTACTACAGTACCCCACTTCACCCTAGCCTCTGGGTCAATGCTCTTAGTGATGAGCTTGGCAGCTTCGTCTATCTCAAACATACCTAAAGATGAACCGCCGGTGATGTTAAACAACACACCCTTCGCTCCTTCAATGGACATATCGAGTAACGGAGAATTGATAGCCATTTTAGCGGCTTCTACAGCTCTGTTGTCGCCAGTGGACTGACCTATACCCATGAGGGCCGTACCAGCATCCTGCATGATGCTCTTTACGTCTGCGAAGTCAGCGTTGACCAAACCATGACTGGTGATGAGATCAGATATACCAGCGATGCCTTGCCGCAAGATGTCATCAACTGTTTTGAATGCATCTATCAAAGAAGTCTTCTTGTCTATGATTTGCATGATGCGATCGTTGTGGATGGAGATGATGGCATCCACTTTTTCTTTGAGGTTAGCGTAGCCCATCTCCGCCACATCTTTTCTTTTGTTACCCTCAAACGAAAAAGGCTTTGTGACTACCGCCACAGTAAGGATGCCCCTGTTTTTGGCCAGCTCCGCTATGACCGGCGCAGCTCCAGTACCAGTACCTCCGCCCAAGCCACAGGTAATGAAAACCATGTCTGCATTGCTGATCACTTCTTCAAGCTCAGATTGAGACTCCTCTGCTGCTTGACGGCCTACGTCCGGATCCATACCACTACCTAAGCCCTTGGTGATGCTTTTGCCTATATGCACCTTCTTGTCAGCTGCGTTATTGTGCAAAGCCTGCGCATCAGTATTTATAGCCACAAACTCTACACCCTTTATCCCCTGGGAAATCATACGATTAACCGCATTGGTACCGCCGCCGCCAACCCCCAACACTTTAATCCTGGCAAAACTCTGTATTTTCGGAACAACTTGCATATCTTTTTTCATAATCTAGATTCTTCAAACTCTTTCCCTCATATTTAAGGGAGAAATGACTGAACCCAACGCTTCAATTTTAGCACACTTGGACTTTCTAACAAGGCCTTGGCCCGACCGCTTATCCCCCCGCTATTTTCCGGACTGCCCGCGTCTTCAGACCATAGCACAAGTCCGCACACTGAAGCAAAAGCTGGATCATTTACCTGGTCTATGATAGTCATAAGTCCGTGCAGCTCTCCCAATTGGGCTGGAAGCCTAAGCCGCTTTTTCGCATAATCTACTATCCCCGGCAAATTGCTAGTCCCCCCGACCAGCACCACCCCGGCAGGCAACTGGCCCTGTTTTCCTATGGCTCGTAACTCTTTGTCTATGCGGTCAAAAATTTCTTCTAAGCGTGCGTGTAGGATATCTAGTACCTCTCCTTTGGGCACCACAGTTTTTTCCTGCTCGTCTATCTTGCTTAAGTCAACTTGGATGTGTCTATCCGGCATGTCGACATTGGCAGAACCAAATAAAATTTTCACTCGTTCTGCGGTGTCTATGGAGGCCCTCAGGCCTATAGCCAAATCGTTTGTCAGATGCAACCCACCTATCGGAATAACTGCTGTATGGAGTAAAGTATTCTCCTCATATACACACAAACTGGTGGTGCCAGCGCCTATGTCAACCACTACTACACCCAACTCTTTCTGTCTACTAGTCAACACTGCCTGCGCGGAAGCAAGCGGAGAGGCCACAAATTCTTGTATTTTCACACCGGCTTGAGTTATGACTCGCTGGTGATTTTTCACCATGGGGCTGGAAGCATGAACAATATTAGTATCAACTTCCAAACGCACACCATTCATCCCCAAAGGGTCCTTTATCCCATCTTGACCGTCAAGCGTAAAGCTCTTTGGTATCACATGCAGCACTTCACGGTTGGCAGGGATGGATACTGCTTGGGCTGCATCTACTACTCGCACTATGTCCGCTTCGCTAACCTCACCATCCGCTTTAGAAACCGCGATCACACCCTTGGAGCTCATACAGGCCAGATGCTGTCCACCCACACAAGCCAACGCGGAAGTAACCTGTAAACCAGTCATCCGATCCAGCTTTTCCAATGCCTGCGAAAGCGCCGAGGTAGCTTCATCCAGGTCCACCACCACCCCCCTCCTCATCCCTGCTGCTGGTACAGACACCGCACCTATAATCGCCGGATCCGACTCTTTGCTCAAATCATGCTTTGCCAAAACGCACCGGAATGAAAAGGTGCCCAGATCTATGCCTGCAATGTATTTTTCTTTCGCCATTTTAAAGACTTGAAGAAATTTGTTTTGTTAACAATCGAGTCAAAAATCAAAGCGCGCTGCTTTCCCTTTTCAAGCGCCCAGCTTTAATTTTACCACCTTAGCTAAAACTGCACCGTCCACGCTTACCCCCAACTGCTCTTTTAAGGCTTTGATGACTTGCCCCATATCTTTAGCAACAAATGCACCAGTCGCCAGATATTCCGCGACCTTACTTTCAACCTCCGCCTCACTTAAACGCGCAGGCAAGAGAGTCTGAAGCAGGGCTGCTTCTGCTGATTCGTGAGCTGCAAGCTCGGGACGACCACCTTGGGTATAAAGACCGGCTGCTTCCTCGCGACGCTTAAGCTCTGAAGTAACCAAACGCAAAAACTCAGCCTCTTCCGCTTCGCGACCCTGCTCTTTTTCAAACGCCTGCACTTTAGCCACTAGCATCCGCCAGGTGCCGAGAGCTAGGTCATTTTTCTCTTTCAAGGCGGTTGTTACCAACAATTGCAGATCCTGCAATTTAGTCATAAAGCTTTTTTTAAATTATCGAGGCTACTGTTTCTGGCCAAAGCCTGGTTTGTTTCTTTAGGTTATGCAAGGCCGTAGCGTTACTACGGCATGTCATAACTACAATCTTTAAACTAAGTAATCGGCCCACAATTTCTGCGATGCTAGTCTGTTTGGGTAATTCTGGAGGACTGTAAGTCCCAACTATCTTGTTTTACCGTAAGGCTTGATGGGCTTGCCCATTTTTTTCAGCTCTTCTCTAAGTACACGAAGTTGAGCGCGACGCTGAGCCGCGGTTCTTTGTAAATTCCTACTCTTAACCCTGGTAAAAAAACGAGTCTTCTTGGCGCGCACCAAAATACCGCTCTGCTGGATTTTACGGTTAAATCTACGCAGTAGGCTGTCAAACGACTCGTTGTCTTTCCTTTTGACTTCAACCATTGATATCACCTCTTTCTACAAATCATCGCAAGCAAAAAATACGGCTCGCAAATTTGCATTTATTTTACCACTGTAAGCCTATTTAAGTCAACAAAAATACGGAGTGAAAATAAAAAATCGCAGACACAAAAAGCCTGCGAAGCGTTACTGTAAAAATACTAAACCGCGTCCAGTTGCTTACCACCGAGCAAGTGCAGGTGGATATGCGAGATAACCTGCCCACCTTGCTTGCCTACATTGAATTTCAGCTGATAGCCGGTCTCAGCCACGCCATTTTCCTTAGCGACTTTTTGCGCTGCTTGGTGCATAATTTTGACCAGATCCCAATCATCCCCACTCACATCATTGAGTGTTGGTATATGTTTTTTGGGAACTACCAACAAATGCACCGGCGCTTTAGGCAAAATGTCGTGGAAAACCGCAAGTTGTTCGTCCTCGTACACCATCTTAGACGGGATCTTGTGGGACAACACATTGCAGAATACGCAATCTTCCATAAGCTAGTTAATTTAGTACTTAAGATTATAGCACACAGTTTTCACGCTTAGCCACAAGTTACTGACCAAGACGCTTCTTGACTTCCGTGACGATTTTATCATAGCTAAACACTTCCTGCATCCCGCTTTTCACATCACGAAGGATCACCGTCTCATCCAACGCCTCTTTCTGTCCCATGATCAAAGCCAACGGGCTTTTGGCATCCTGAGCTGCTTTGAGTTGGTTTTTAACTCCTGCAAAACCAAACAGATCAAATACGGAAACACCAGCTTCAACCAAATCCCTAAACAATCGCAAAGACCTCTTTGAAGCCAGCTCTCCCAAAGGCACGAGATACACATCCCGCGGTCTTTCCGGCATCACCTTTTCTGAAGCCGGGCGCATTTTTATGGCCTGATACGCTAAAGCCAAACTACCGCGAAGTCCGAAAGCTCTGAAATTTTTTACCCCAAACTTAGCGATCACTGATTCGTGCCCTTCCGCGTAAGCCAAAACTTCCGACCTGCCGTCTATGTTTAATTTCAACACAGCCACTGTACCTACGGAGTTTGGCAATGCCGCCAAAAAAGGATTAAGTTGGTACGGGATCTGCAATTCTTCCAGCGCCTCTAAAAGATTTGTAAAATTAGCCTTCGCTCCATCGTCTAGATAGTCTAAAATAGTCGGCCCGTCTGATAACACCTCCTGACAGTCCAAACTTTGACAACGCAAGACCGCCATAGCATCGCCATCTAGACTTTCCGCGCATGAATCACACAGTTGGTATTTTTTCTGGGCCAAAAAACCAGCCAATTGTTCAACATACTTTTTTTGACAGGCTTGCGAGCCGCAAGTATTGATCTCAAAAACCACATCGGGTAAACCCAAAAGCGACATCATCTGCCATGCAGCGCTTAAAACCTGCGCTTCTGTCAAATGATTATAGTGCCCAAATACTTCCAATCCATACTCATAGTCACCAGCCGTATCTTTTCCATCTACTCGCACCACCGCCCCTTCATACACCCACTTCTGCATCTCATTCTCGACCACCTTAGACTGGGACAAAATCCGAAGCACACCAGGCAATAAAGACGAACGCAAACCCCATGCCTTACCCTGAATATCGCTAGTGACAAGATTGGTAAAATTCTGGTCAGAGGACCCGTAAACGGTACGGTAGAGCAAAGGGTCTTCCAAAAGCGGGACAGAAACTGGAGTAAAACCGTAAGCCCTGGCGTAGTCATGGAATACCTCAAGCACCCGCAACCAAGCAGGATCAAAGCCGGATGACTGAACAAAATTGCCTCCCTGCGAGGACTTTTTTTCCAAAGAACCTGATTTACTCATTGCGTAAGATATTTAGAAACTAAACTGGTAGTGCCCGGGGACTCCGATATTATTTAAAGGCAAAAGTCTTAACCATACTTTGCCAACCAGATCCGCTTTTGGCAATGGCCCCCAAGACCTAGAGTCGCTGGAGTGGGCGCGGTTATCTCCTAAAACAAAATAGTCTTTTTCCCCCAGCTGTAAAGTCTCCACATACCGGTTTTCAGTCACACCCTGCTGTGGTAAAAACTGTTCGTCTAGCAACACACCTTCCGGGCGCTCCGCGTTATATACATAAACTCGACCATCTCTAATTGACACCTGCTCTCCTGGTAGGCCTATGACGCGTTTTATGAAGTATTGATCGGGATTTAAGGGGTACTTAAACACCACCACGTCCCCGCGCTCTGGTTCACCAAATCGGTAAGATAGTTTTTCAATTATCAGATAGTCCTTATTGTCAAAATTGGGGTACATAGACTGGCCAGAGACCACAAAAGGCTCCATAAAAAATGGCCTGATGACAAAAAATACCAAGACTATAGCACCCACCAAGACTTTGCCTAGGTCCCAGACAAACATGACCAAGGATTTCAAAGTAGAAGTTGCTTCTTCTACCTCCTCCTCCTCTGTTGGTTCGGAATTTTGGTTAACAGGTTTTGTTTCCACAGGTTTTTTCTTATTTAATCGGCAGTTTACGCTGCAAACTCAAATAAACTGTAAGCAGAATAATACATTTCCCAACTTTACGCAAATAAAAACCCCTGCTTCAAGGCTAAGGAGGGGGAAGGTACTTAAAAATACCAGCTAAGTAAACATAGAGGCCAGCTCGTCCTGTGAAAGTGGCAAGAAAGCCTCTTTCACCACGCCTGCTTTAACCATCGCAGCGTTGAAGTACGAAAGCTGTTGTTCAGGCTCATGAGCCAAAATTACCTTCTTCCCCAAAGCAACTGCTATCCCCACTTCAGTCTGTACACCACCCGAAACTCCGCTGGTCAACAACGCCAAAAGCACATCACTTTCCTTAATTCTGGCTATATCCAATCTACAAGCTGAAGCAGGGTCTTGGTTGTTGATTTTGTAGTTATCCTTTCGGATCGCAGCAAAAACCTCATGCCCTTGATTTTCTAAAAGGTCAATGATGCCTTCCAGCCATTGCCTGTACTCTGGCTGAACCTGCCCTGTTTCAAAGTTGACTTTGGAAGAGTAAGAACTAGCAATAAAAATCTTCATAGAACATTGTAAACCTATGCCTTTTCTTCCCTAAATCTTATTACTGGCTGTGCCAACCGTAGCCTTGGCGAAGGCTGGTGGATGATACTGGACTTTCACCCCGCACTATCATAAAAATATGCCCTTCGACTTCGCTCAGGGCATTCGCCTCGTTTCGTCTACTTATGGTTGAAAACCATGAGCGAGCGAAGCGAGTCGAATGGTGGATGATACTGGACTCGAACCAGTGACCTCTGCAATGTGAATGCAGCGCTCTAACCAACTGAGCTAATCATCCTTGTTGAATTTAGTGTGGGGTGAAAATGCAGCGCTCCCCGCCCGTACCGAACGGTACGTTCGGGCGGGTAACCAACAAAGCACTTTTCAAATGTACCAAAGCATTGCTAATATATCATCTTGTAAGGGAAAAACGCAAACTTCACCCTTTCTTCCAAGAAAAAGTCAGAAGTCGCAACTTTTGATATAATGCCACTTGCATGGACAATCACCACATACAAAATATTGACGGCATAAAACATGTCACCAGTCCTGTTATACGGACCTACACCGGTACACCTCAAGGTCCCATTGCCACCCCACCCAAGCCAAAAAAGCGCTTCAGGAAATGGGTAATTGCGCTTATGGTGCTGCTCGTCCTCATCCTAGGAAGCGGCGTGGGACTTGCTATCTTAGGCAAAAAAATCACCAACCAAAGTTTTGTCGGCCAATCCAAAGGTTGGATCGCAGGCGCCAAAGACTTAATCATGGGAAGCCTCGGGCAAACGCCGCTAGAAGGAGAGGAGCTGGGCTCTGCCAACATCCTACTTTTAGGCATAGGTGGCAGCGGACATGATGGGCCTTACTTAAGCGATACCATGATCTTGACGCAAATTAAGTTGAACAGCGGCCAAGCAGTACTTACCAGTATCCCCAGAGACTACCAAGTCAAGTTGGACCGCATAGGCTACCGAAAAATCAACGCGGCATTTTCGGAAGGGTACATGAAAAACAAGGACTGGAACGAAGCCGGAGCCCTGGCCAGGCAAGTAGTGGCCGACCTTTCCGGTCTTGCTGTCCCATACTTTGCGGTTATAGATTTTGCCGGCTTTGAGAAGGCTATAAACCAGCTGGGGGGTATACAAATCAATGTGCCGGCTACATTTACCGACTACCAGTATCCGGACGGCCTAGGTGGCTACCTACCTCCACAGACTTTTAAACAAGGCAACCAAACCTTTAACGGAAGCCGGGCTCTGATCTATGCCAGATCCAGACATGCAGCTGGAAACCAAGGTTCAGACTTTGCCCGAAGTACTAGGCAACAGCAAGTCCTAGAAAGCGTCAAAGACAAAGTGTTGGAGCTTAACTTGTTGGCGGATAGCGGCACCATCACCAAACTCATGAAGACATTTGCGGAAAATTTTCACACCAACTTAACTCCCGGGCAGATACTGCGCTTAGCAAAAATCGCTCAAACCGAACATTTTGAAGCGGTAAGTAGCAACTTAAACCCGGAAACCGGCCTCGTCTGCCCGTACATCACAGAAGAGACACAAGCCTATGTCTTAGTCCCCTGTCCGGGCAAGACCAGTCAGGATATAAAAAACTTTTTCCAAAACGCTTTAACTTTTGGCCAAGTAACAAAAGAAAAAGCCGTGGTCTGGATCGCCGCAAAAAATCCCAACTCTTTTTCCTATCGCAAGGTGGCCAAGTATTTTGAACAAGCAGGGATAACTGTCTGGCCGATTAACTACCCAGACGTTGAACCGGAGAGCAGTATTGTTTACACTATCAATAGCAAACCCGCTACAGAACAATTCTTACTTGACTCTCTGGCCGGCAAAAAAGTCACTCTGGCCCCGCCAAATATCAAGATCGACTCACTTAGAAGTGACTTTATAGTTATCCTGGGAACCAAACTCCCTGAAACTTTTCAAAATGTTGTCCAGCCGAGCAGCGCTGAAAAGAAAATAGACACAACAGCTCGTCAACCTGAGTAAAGTTCTAATTTGTTTTCACAAATTTGACGGCTAACAATTTGCCGTTTTTTTTGTTACACTAGACCCTATGAAAGACCAAAACTTACCTGTAGTTGCTCTGGTGGGCGCCCCAAATGCTGGCAAATCCACCCTCCTAAACCGCATCGCTGGAGAGCATCTGGCGGTTACCTCGCCTGTGGCAGGCACCACGCGGGATCGTCAATACGCCGAAATCGCCTGGAACGGCAAGCAGTTTCTTCTAGCAGACACTGCTGGTTTGGATATGGACAGCCATACCGATCTTGAAGAAGCCATCCAAGCACAAATCCAAACCGCTATCAGCGAATCTGTGTTGGTGATTTTCGTCGCGGACTATAAATCAGGACCTCAAGGTTTAGATAGGAATGTTCTACTAAAACTACGGAAGCTTAAAGTCCCAAAAATTTTAGCTATCAACAAAGTTGACTCTCCAAAGACTCAAAGCACTGCTCCGTTAGAATTTTCCAAGTGGGGCATCAAGCCCAACATCGCCATCTCGGCTTTGACCGGTAGAGGGGTGGGCGACCTACTCGACATTGTTGCAGAAATGCTACCCAAAGAACCAAAGAGGGCGAAAATTAAACCAGATTCCATCAAAATCGCACTTATTGGCAAACCAAATGTCGGCAAATCAAGCCTTTTGAATTCTTGGCTTAAAGATACCCGGATGGTTGTATCAGAAGTGCCGGGCACGACCAGAACCGCCATAGATACTGACCTAACCATACACAACCAAAACTTTACTCTCATAGATACCGCGGGACTCAAACGAAAAGCCACGCGCCAAGAACAGCCCGACCTGTTCGCCTCTTTTCAAACCTACAGATCCATACGCCGAAGTGATCTATGCTTTTTAGTTATAGACGCCACCCTACCCATCACCACCCAAGATTTGTCCCTAGCCAGAGAGATCACCGATCAAGACAAAGGGTGTATAATTCTGGTCAACAAAATGGACCTTTACCAAGGCTCCAAAGAAAAATTACACGCCTATCTTTCCGATCAATTTCCCCAACTCTGGATGTGCCCTATCTTTTTCGCCTCCGCGTTAAAACTAGATACACCAAAAGATCTTTGGGAACTTGCCAAAGGAATTTTCCAGCGGCGCAACAAACAAATCCCTCAAGATGAACTAGATACGCTCTTGGCCGGAAAACTTCGGCACGATCCACCTCGAAGACAGCTGGACCAAAAAAAGCCAAAAGTATATTCGTTAAAACAAATCGACACCAATCCACCCAGTTTTGCAGTGTATGTTAACCACCCCAGAGCTTTTGCAGAAAGCTTTCAGAAGTCATTAGCAAAACAGCTAATTAAAGAAAAAGACTTTTGGGGTACCCCTGTCAAAGTACAGCTCATAAAACAAGTTGGTGAAGAAAAATATTGAGGTAACTTTTTATCTCTTTACAACTTCCTTCTCGCTGTTTTCCGCTCTCCGTTCGCTGGTCCCTGTCAATGGTCAATGGTTAATGTTCCCCGCCATAGGCGGGTCCGCCTCTGGCGGAAAAATTTCAACTGAAAACTCATAACTTT
>CAYYEK010000012.1:0-20233 GCA_964470855.1 uncultured Candidatus Saccharibacteria bacterium | reverse complement strand
ACTTGTTTTTTGTCAGCTTTGCCGTAGCCTGTAAGCATGCTTTTGACTTGCAGTGGAGTCAGTTCTACTGTGGGGATGTGGAATTGTTTTAAAGTTAAAAGTATAACTCCCCTGCTTTGGGAGACTTGCATCACAGTTTTTTGGTTGGTAGTAAAAAACAGCTTTTCCACACCAGCAAGGTTGGGCTTAAAGCGTTTGATGAGTACAGTCAAGTCGTATGCAAGTTCTAAAAGCCGGTCCTGGTCGGACTGACCTTTTTTAGTTGAGATCGCGCCGTACGCAAGGGTTGTGGTTTGACCTTTGGATTTTTGGATGACCCCATACCCAGTCGTAGCAGTACCAGGGTCTATGCCGAGGATAACCATACAAAACTTTTAACATTTAACCTTTGACTTTTGACACTGTACTCAGAGGGCAAATAAATAATCTTTAACTACTGAATCTTAAGGCTGTGAGTATAAAGTTAAAGGTCAAATGTCAAGTGTTACAAGTTGTTAGAGATTAGCAGAGGTGTGGACTGCGGTGACGTCTTCATCTTCACTTAGAGCGTCTAGTAGTTTCCCTACCTTTTCTTTTTGTTCTTCGTCTAGCTCTACGCCTTGACTAGACTCCTTTATGATATCAGTTTGGACAATGCTAGCCCCGCTCTTTACTAAGGCGTCTCTAATCTTTAGGAGATCTTCAGGTTTAGTATAGATTTCTAGGCCTTCTTCAGATTCCCTGACATCTACTGCTCCAACTTCAATTGCAAGTAATTCCAGCTCTTCTAATTTTGATTTTTTATCTTTTATTTTTTCACTTGCTACTAGGATTTGTCCCTTAGTTTCAAATTGCCAAGCAACAGAGCCGATAGCCCCCAAAGAGCCGCCGTGTTTGGAAAAGATATGTTTGATATTTGACACGGTTCGGTTGGTGTTATCGGTTGCGGTTTCAACTAGAAAAGCGGTGCCGAACGGCCCGTAGCCTTCATAGGTTGCTTGGGTGATCTGGGCAGCGCTTTTGTCGAACGCTCGTTTGATAGCGCGCTCAATGTTGTCGTTGGGCATGCCTTTGGTTTTGGCGGCATCTATCTCGGTGCGTAATTGGAAGTTCAAAGCAGGGTCCGGGCTGCCTCCGGCTTTGGCTGCTATGGTGAGGCGTTTGGAGAGCTGCGAAAACAGCACGCCCCGTACTGCGTCTTTAGCACCTTTACTGCGTTTAATTTGTGCCCATTTTGAATGACCAGACATAAAGATAACTCAAAAATTAAAAACTCAAAAGTCAAAATGTAGGTTTCGCTTTAGGCGAACCTCTTAATTTAAGCTGTCAGCTATAAGCTTGCGACTAAGGCATTCTAGCTTGCCTGTCCAAGTCCTGGCAAGTTTTCAGTCGCCAATATTACGGTGGCCAAATCCAGAATATTTTCGAAAGTGATGCAATCTCCGACTAAAATGTGCCAAATTACTAGAATCGTATCTGAAAGTAAGGCTTTGGTTGGAAGATGGTGTGGGTTAAGAACTGGGTTTTAAAGTCCGTGTACCCTTGCCAGTCGCGCGGCTCTCCGTTGCTTCTGACTACACCGGATTCGGTGTAGTTTTGTTAAGCCCAGACAAGAAGTTTTTACTATTTATAAAACTATCTCCCATTTCCCACATCAAGTTAAAATATTTTCTTAAATTTCCTGCCAAGACAGGTTCGTGTATCTCTAGCATATAGTGGGGCCTTTCTTGAATGGAGAGCATTATGACGTAGTCTCCTTGCGCATAAACACTGGCTGTAAAGTTTACCATTTGAGGCAGGTAGCGTATATCCACCGAGGGTATTTGTATTTCTTTGTTGGTGCTGTAGCTAGGGTCGTCGCTGAACAATTTGACCTGCATTTCATTTTGGATGAACATCTTTCTTCTTTTCCTCAAAAAATCAGCATATTTTTTTTCAAATATTGAGTCTTGAAAACCCCATACGGTGCCATCGTTTTGTCTGACACTTTGGTCCCAGATGTGTACTCGCTGTTCCAGTGTGGCGCCAATTTCCGCTTCTTCAGTTACTGTAATATTAGGCTCCACAAATTTTTTAGTAAGTCCTGCACGGCTTAACTCCGTTGTTAGGCGTTTAGTAAGCTCAATTTTTTTGAGCAAGCCGGTCTGTTCCCTTTGCAACTTGACTGTTAAAGCAGTGGGTGGGTTAGCGTTTAGGCGAACAATTGGTTTGCCCAAGTCTTCTTTTATCAATCCCAGCGCAGTAAGTCTTCCGCAGACTGCGTAACAGGTTGTCCTTTGGATTTGGCTAAGTTTAGCCAATTGGTTGTAGGTTGAACCGGGGTACTGGAGGAGTGTTAAGTATATAGCACTCTCGTTTGCGCTAAGCCCGACTTCTTGCAGTAATGCTTCTAACATAAAAATTTGTCATACTAGCTACAACACTTATTTCCCTCTTAATATAAACACAATTCTGCATTATGTCAAGACTTTAGGTTGAAATTTTTCCTCATTACACATAATATTTGCCTTATAAGCAAAAATTTGCAGGTTAAGGAGAGCATTTGTTTCGTTAATAAATAGTCTGTATTTATATGAGTTTGTACCAAAAATCCGAAATCCCCAGAGAAGAACAGGAAGTATTGAGCAGTATCAGTTACCCAACCGAGGTCTCCCTTAAGGTTGTTGGGGGGTATTTAAAGTCAAATTCAACCGTTCTTGATATCGGAGCAGGTACCAATACTGAACTTGGCACTTTAGTGAAAGGGCGTGGTGGCTTATACACACCTGTAGATATCTGGCCAGCAGCCTTGGACGCACAGAGAGAGGCTGGGTTTTCGCCACTAACATTAGGAGCTAGCAATCTTGAAGAGGTTAGGGATAAAAGCTATGGTCTAGCTCACATGAGATTTGTGCTGATGCATTTACTTAACCCACAAGAGAGGCTGAAGAGCATAGCAGAAGCATTAAGAGTTGGGAAAAGGGCAGCTTTTATAGAGTATGATTGGCAAGAGGGTGTACCTTGGAGCGAAGCTGATGTGTTCGAACAGTTTAAGAAATTAGGGCTTAAGTTTTTAAAAGGGAAAGCGGATCCATACTATGGCAGTATGCTGGAAGACGAAGTTAGAGGTGTTCTAGAAAAACAAGGGGTATCCTCAAGGTATAATGTAAATAGACAAGAACATACTTCTGGCCCGCTGACTGACTATACAGAGCCCATAGCAAGGTGTGAGGCGATCTTGGCACATGCAAAAGGCGAACAAAATTCCAGCTTACAAAGTCTTGCAGAAGAGGTGTTGGATGAGCTACGCGTGCTGTCACGGTCTCATAATCCCCCAGTTTTTTACAGGCCTTTGATTGTATCTGTTTTTGTAGAACCTAAAACTCATCTGTAATAATGATTTATTTTGTATTTTTTAGAATTTAACTAACTAATTTATGACACCAGAGTCGAATGAAAATCGAGATTCACAAGTGACTTCTAGAGAACTGTTTACCTTCAAACTACCAATTAAAGTGCGAGAACAAGAGGTTGCGCTTTCTGGAAAGTGGCTCAGGTTAGTTACTTGTGACGGGCGCACATTAGAGGGTTCTTTTTACGAACCAATAGAGTCAAGGGCATCTAACGAGGTTATTGTTTTCATCCCAGGTATGCCTGGGGACACAGTGGAAAGATTTGAAAATGAAGCAGTTCCTGAACTATTGAAAGCCAGAAAGTCGATTTTCGTGGCCAGACATAACGGATTAAAGGTAGATAACCAAGACATAGATAAAATCCTACACAATTCTAATCGCGTAAACTTTGGTAATGTTCCTGGAGATGCAAGTGATTTATTTTTAGAGCCAAAAACAGCCATAGAATTTTTTTCAGAGAGTGGCTACAAAGTCACTTTACTGACACATAGTATAGGCTCTGTTGCTGCTGCTAAGTCCATTATCGAGCTGCATAAGCAGGGCTCACAATCTCTGCTGTTGGGTTTAAGTTGGGTAAATGCGGCGGGCAGCCTTTGGGACACTACAGAGGATAAAATTGGCAATGGAATAAATCCTGGCATCGACGCCTATCAGGGTGCCAGTCAGTATTTTGCTGGTTACTACAACATGCCTGAAGGTAATCCTAGTGTATTTGCTAGTCAGGTAATAGAAGTATTAAAAGAAGTACGAAGTCAGCTACCTATTTCGACTCCGCTGGGTATGAGCATGGTAAACGTATACGCCAAAGGAGATAAGTTGGTGGACCCAATCGTTGGCGAGGACTTCCAAAGCTTACTTGGTAAGAGGGGTTTACTGTTGAAATATGAAGCAGGTGTAGGCGCGTCTGGTCATGAGTTTTCTGGAGCGACACCTGAGGGGTTGGCTAAAATTTTACTCAAAACTTTTCGCCGTGAACCCAAAGGGCGTAGAATCACAATTCATTAGAGGCATACTTTAAACACATATATGTCAGGAAGCCACAAAGACAAATGGTCGCATATAGCGCAGGTTTGGAGCCTGTTGCGCTCTCCTGGTCGCCCGAGCCTTTCGGAGGTAGGGATCTATAAAGATTTTGTGCTGAAAGTCGGTGAGGCTAGGTCGGTTTTACTTCTGGGGGCCACACCTGAGTTGCGGGATATGTTTGTAGAGTTGTCTGAGCAGGTTGGTGGCGTTGAGCTTGTTTGTGTAGATATGGTCGCAGGTATGTTTGGTGCTATGCAACAACTAATGCTGTACAAACCTCTCAAAAATGAAGTTTGTTTGGAAGGCAATTGGTTAGACCTTTCCAAGCTGTTACCCGATACAAAATTTGATGTCGTGCTAGGTGACTGGGTTTCGGTAAATGTTGGAAACAGCCGCGATCAGTTCTATAAAGAGATATGCTCTGTGTTGAAGCCCAGTGGGTATTTTATAGAGCGAGCCGGTATAATAACTCCCAATACACCCAAAGTCGAAAAAACTTTTCAAGACGTACTTCGCGTGTTTAATGAACAGTCAGTACGAGCAAAGAGTGGAGAGATTTCAAGGGACCAGGCATGGAACTATTTTGCTAGCAGGCTTATGATGTCTACTTTTTACTTCAATCAAGATAGTAAGATAAACTGGTGCGAAGCTTATGCCGAAGAGCTTGAAATGCTTAATAGTTTTATTTTGAAAACTGGTGATGAGGTAGAAGTGTATTTGATGAGTGTGTTTAAAAAGATTTTTGATGCTAGCCGTGGGAAGTATTGGGTTGTCTTAAAACAAGAAGACCAAGAAAAATTATTTAGTGGCTTTTTTGAAATTAAAGACAAGCAGGTCGCAGACGATTATGATCCGCTCAAAGCGGCAGAGTCGCCCATATATCTTTTACGATCGAAATGAAGTGGCCAATATAGTTTTTCTGGTGATTGCTCGGCGTTTTAATTTTTAACCTCAAGTAATCGCGGCCGTGCTTACAATAATACCCGGACCTTGCAGGCACGGGCATTATTGTAATTTTATCTGAAAGTAAGGCTTTGGTTGGAAGATAGTGTGGGTTAGGAACTGGGTTTTAAAATCCGTGTACCCTTGCCAGTCACGCGGCTCTCCGTTGCTCCTGATTACGCCAAAGTCCAAGTATTCAAATCCCTGCTCTATACTTTGTCTGTACCAGTAGTCTATGAGTCCTGTGCCAGCGGAAGTCAGTTTGCCAGCTTCTAAGATGAAAGCTGCTATGTGGGCTGATGTTTTACACTCTGGCACATCCAGTACACATAAGCCGGCCGCGATGTCTTTGGTTTGTTTGTGTTCAACTAGGTAGAGCTTGCAAAGGTTTCCGTGCATTTTAATTTTGTATTTTACAACCGAGCTCATCATGGTGGGTAGACCTATGCCTTGTTTGGCGTGCTTATATGACCGGCAAAATTCTCCTACTGTTGCATTTCTAATCTGCCACTGGGTACTGTCTTGCGATAGCCAGTTTTTTCTGTGGCGTTTGGCATGGCTGCTCCAACCGGAAAAGTAGTCAGGAGTAGCTGTGATTTTAGCTATGCCATAGGCTTCGGCTCCTTCGCGGAGTGGCCAGGTAAGCCAACCAGCAGGCCGCTTACTCATGACGGTGTTTTGCCAAAAGACCACGTGAGGTTTAGGTAAGCTGGTCGTGTCAGGGGAGGTGCGACCAATATGTTTTGCGATATGAAAAAAACCCAACCTTTTAACTTCCAAAACTAAATCGCCTTGCCAACGCAAAGCATATCCTCTAGGTCTTGTTGTGTTCTCTCTTTGGACGAGCGCTGGGCAGGCCCGGTAGCGCTCAAAGCTGTCATCAAGCTGAGGGCGGAACAGTCCGAAGAGATTTAGTGCATACCGCCACTTGGCTTGTTGTCCGAAAACATTTGCGACTAAAGGGTGGGCATCCCGAGACAACCAAAAATTGCATAAAAAATATCCATTCGGGGCAAGTAGGTTGTGAAGGGTTTGGAGTGTATGCGGCTGTTTCAAGCCGGGCCAGATGGTGTTGCCTTGGTAGATGTCAAAGACTATCAGGTCATACCTGCTTTTTTCTTGCTCGATGAACCTTGAGGCGTCCTGTACTTTTATGCTTACTTGAGATTTCAGTTTTGGGTGGAAGTGGTTAAATACGCTGCGCATATCCTCGTCCCACTCTACGGCCGTGATATGGCTATGGGGGAACTTTTTCAGTAAAGGCGAAATGCAGCTGCCACCTGCTAGGCCTAAGACTAGGATATTTTTCACTCGCGCTCCTTTGGTGATCTTCGCTACCGCCTTTCTCCACATGCGGTCTGTGTAGGAGGAGCTTTGGTTTTTCCCTTGTGCAGTTACGGTCAGACGGCCAAACAGCCGGTGTGCTTCCACCCGGCCGTTTTGCTTGGAGTCTAGGGTTAGTTTTTCATATAGCCAGCTCATGCTTGTTCTAGGATACGGCTGAAAAATTCTGCGATGCGCGCATCGCTGCTCAGGCTTTGGTTGCACTTGGTATAGTCAGCGCACATCCAAGTTCCCCGGGACTGGTACTCTACACCTTTTGGTCGGTGCTTGGTTTCCGCGCTGACAAAAAGCACATCTGCCAGCCGTCTATGTTTGTGGCAAAACTCGCAGAACCCAAGCCTTAGCGCGTCGACTGGCGGTCGTACTACATCTAACCGGAGTCCGGATAGTACTTCTTTGAAGGTATAGACTACAAACAAAGTATGCTCTGACTGGTCTAGCCAAGAGTAGTAAGTAAGCGTGTCAAAATTTACCCCTTCCAGGTCTTTTGGCAGGTGAAGATGTTTAACTTTTTTAAAAAGTTTTTTCAGCTGTTCTCGGTTAAGTGGTTGCATTATTCTGTCAATACAATTGGCTGTGGGTGCCTATGAGGGCAAACACGTAGACGTCATTTTCCAACCTTTTATATATGACGCGGTAATCCCCTGTGATGTCTATACTTCGGTAACCAGAGAGCTTTCCTACTAGGGGGTGGTTCCTTAAAGAGGGATGGTTGGGGTTGTTCCAAAAAATGTTTCGTCGTTGCTGAAAGCGGACCTTGATATGATCGGGTAATTTTTTATATGATTTTTCAAACTGCTTACTTAATAGGATGATCATACCAGTTTTATAGTTTTGCGAGGTATGCGTCCATATCCGTTGGTGACGAAAACTTGCTTGTTTTTGGAGTTCTGGTTTGTAGCTCTTTTTCTACTAGTTTCAACTTTTTCTCAAGCTGTTTAGTCATAGGCTCAGGAGCGCTCGCGGTGATGGATCCCGCGGTGATAAAGTTTTGCAAAGATATATGGATCACTTGGCTTAAGCTCAAGCCCAACAAACTAGCTAAGCGGCTAGCTTGGCGTTTTAGTTCTGGCTGGGTTTTGATATTTATGACTGCTGTTTTCATAGTTTAAAACTTAGTATATACAAAGTATATACCTTATATATACTTAGTCAAGCCCCAAGTTACTTAAAAGATATGCAAATTGTTATCTCGCCTTTGACCGGTTTGAAAAATTGTTTGGACAAACTTTCTGCTGTGTCGCGGTAGTAGGTTTGGTGGAGTTTAGTAAGTTCCCTGCCTATGAAAACAAGTGCTCTCGGGTAGGCTTTGGCGATAAAGCCTAAAGATTTTTTTACGCGCTCTGGGGAGTCATAGGCTACTAAAGTAGCTTCTATGTCTTTTGCTTGTGTTAGGAGCTGCACTACTTTGTTTTCTGTTTTTGGTAAGAAGCCCACAAAGAAAAACTTATCTGTAGGAAGCCCAGAACCAGCAAGGGCAGTTACTGCTGCACTTGGTCCAGGAAGACTGTCCACTTCTATCCCCTTTTCCCAACAGGCTCGTACCAACCTAAAGCCAGGATCGGAAATGCCAGGAGTGCCAGCATCGGTGACTAGGGCGCCTTGTTTAGTTTTAAGCTCATCAAGTATTTTGGGCAAAACTTTTTGCTCGTTGTGTTCGGCAAACTGTATTACGAGTTTTTTCGGGATCTGGTAGTGCTGTAAGAGCTTGGCGGTATGTCCGGGATTTTCCGCAATCAGAAAATCCGCCACCTTTAAGGCTTCTACTGCGCGTAAAGTCATATCTGTCAAGTTGCCAATAGGCGTTGGTACTATGGTGAGCATGGGTTTATTATAATTTAGCAACTCCAAATAGTACAGCTTGCCCCTATATCAGGGTGCAAATTTTGTATAGGTTATCGAACTCATATGTTATAATGTAGTTGTTTATTACTCTGTAATTGTTATGTCTAAATTACACCTGAAAACCCAAGCCATTATTTTGAGAACGCAGGGGAGAAGTTATAGTCAAATAAAGAAGATTGTTAAAGTCAGCAAAAGCACCTTAAGTTTATGGTTAAAAGATTTTCCATTAGCGGAGGAAAGGTTGCGAGCTTTGCGTGACTGGAACGAGATAAGGATAGAAAAGTTTCGCAAGACCATGCAAGATAAGAGAGATGAGCGTTTTCAGGAACATGTAAACACATACAAAAAGTCCTTTAGGGGGCTCAATAAGAAAGATTTATTTTTAGCAGGCCTGTTTCTGTATTGGGGGGAGGGTTTAAAGGGTTTGCGTTATGCACTGGCTGTATATAACACAGATCCTCACATGTTGAAGTTTGTGAAGCTGTGGTATATGGAAGCCCTTGAGATTCCCGCAAGCAAACTCAAAGTTAAGCTGCAACTGTATAAGGATATGAATATTTCTTCCGAAATACAGTATTGGAAAAGCATTTTGGCTCTACCTGAATCACAGTTCAGTAAACCTTACATCAAGAGCACTTCAAGTGAGTCCATAAAATATAAAGGCATGTTTGGCCACGGTACCTGTGGTTTGCTGGTGAACGACATCAACAAGAAAGAACTGGTTATGGCTGGTCTTAAGGTTATTTCAGACAGTTATGGACAGTTGTAGGGCATTATAATATACTATGTGACAGCAATAGGAGTTTATGCACGTGTAGCTCAGTTGGTAGAGCGGTCGTCTTATACACGATTGGTCCCAGGTTCGAGTCCTGGCACGTGCACCACTGAAATTTTACATCTTATAAATCATCATAAAACCACCAGTCGATAGTTTCGACAAGCTCACTACAGGTAAGCTCATGGTGGTTTTATTTTGGTTTAGAGCTTATTTCCCAAAGAGCGTGAAACCATGTGCGAAATGAATCTGCCACAGCTTGGTTAATTATGACTACTAAAAGTATTTCTTCGCGGAGCACGCCACCTGCATCATCCGGGATTATTACAATCTGGTCACCAAAGACTTCTATACCTGAACGAGTAGAGTTAAAGCCTTCGGGGAGTACACGGTAATCGGATTTTAGAAACTCCATGACAGGCTTAGTGCGTTCTTGAGCTTCGTTTAAAACTAACGCTTTAAAGTCTATGCCTTTGTTGTGTGCTTCTTTGGCAAACTGTTTTGCGTAGGTTTGAATTTTAGGATTCGCCCATACACCTTTGGCTGCAATGATGTAGGATGTTTCGCCTTTGCGAAGTATGTCTCGCATATAGTTTTTCCACCCCTCTACTCCTTTATAAATATATATCGCCTCACTTGCCGGTTGTCCGTGGAACATCTGCTCCAGGCCGGGTAGCGATCTCTCTAGAGTTAGTTGTTTTTCCTGTAAAATTTCTAGAAGCTTTTTTGGGTCTACTGCTTGGTAGGTGTTTTCCTTATTTCCAATTATTTCAAACACTAGCCCTTTTTCCACCAAGCGAATAAGGGTGTCATAGACATTCCTTCTATGCACTAGTGACTTTGTAGCAATATGGCCAACAGAAGACTTACCTTCTTCGAGAAGAGTTAGGTATACCTTTGCTTCGTTTTTCGCAAGTCCCAAGTTTTCAAGTAAGGGTTCATACATATTTTTCAGCTTTATAATGACAAAACTTGTATAATTGGTAGCAAATACCACCTCACGGTAGTATTTGCCACTCAAAGATTATATGAAATAATCCGTCTGTTGGTCAAGTGTGGAGACCATTCAGTAAATAGGAAATATATGAGAAAAGCTGTTAGTGAGATTATGTTGACCGGAGTTTTGGTGGCGATAGGTTCAGCAGAAAAAATAGCGGAAGCTCGTTCCGCGGTAGAACATAGGCCGGGGATAAATATTGCTGCACTGGTAGCAAGTAAAAAAAATGAACAAAACCCAATGCTACCAGTGCCCGAGAAATCAAGTCAAAAAGTAGCAATTGGAAAATCTAGAATCCAAGTGCCTGGAATCTTGCCTCATGGCTTAGCGGAGGTTCAGAGTGAGGTTTCCAGTTTGCTTGAAAAACAAAAACAAGAAATTATTCCAAATTTTCAGAACAAGCCAGAGGGGGTAAGCCTTCCAGGTCCAACTCAACCAAAACCTTGGGAGATACATGGATTTGCAGAGCAGCAGTTTAGGCCAGGTCAAGACTTTCAAAGCAGTATACTTTGGGCGCAAGCAAGCAAAACAGGTAGCAAGTCGGGTTTCTTTAGTTTTTCACAATACGCTTCAAGGTTGTCAGACTGGAGCAAGGGCTGGTGGCAAACATACGCTGGTCCATATTTTGGGGCCAACACTAAGATTGGTTACTTAGGGGGTGGAGTAGCTGCTGGTGTGGAGGCTGGTCCGCATCCACGTTTTGCCGGATATGGAGTTTTTGCGCCTAAAGATGTTCCTGGTTTAAAAGCTTTGTGGATTGTTGAGAAAGGAAAAGAGTTTTGGAATAGACTTGAACTTACATTACCAATAGTACGGTATGGGAGAGCTGGATTTCACCATCAGACAGGTTTGGGGAACGGTATAAATGGACAGTGGGATCCAAATAAGAACTGGCAAGTGTTTGGTACAGTCACTTATGACAATACAGACGGAAAGGTTAAGGCCATGGCCGCAATCAGGAGAAATTTTTAACCAAAAGACCGTTTAACAATCTGTGAAGCATCATAAAACCACCAGTCGATAGTTTCGACAAGCTCACTACAGGCAAGCTTATGGTGGTTTTATGTTTCAGGTTATATTTTTCTGTCCGCTTTTCCCCTATAAGCTAACCCGTTATCGCGCTAATTAACGGCTTACCCTCCTTCGCTTGGGAAAGCTTCGGCGGGCAGGCTCCTCCTTCTCCGCCAGCTGGCGGATTCGGCGGGCAGGCTCTTTTCTGTTTTTAAATTATAGTTGCAGAGGCAACAGAATCGTTGCTGTCCAGTTTCATAACTCGTACCCCTTGGGTGGCCCTGCCAAGAGTGGAGATGGCGTTTAGGGGTGTGCGGATAGTTTGTCCAAGTTTTGAGATCACCACTAAGTCGTGTTCTTCTTTGGCGTTAAGGACATACATAGACACAGCCTTGCCAGTTTTAGGTGTGACTTTTAGAGTTTTTACTCCACTGGCCCCGCGTTTGGTTACTCGGTAGTCGTCAACTGGGCTTTTCTTGCCCATGCCATTTTCTGTTATGACTAAGACTTCCAACTCTTTAGTGTCGGTGGTTTTTCGGATGATATCTAGTGAGATGACCACATCGTCTTTCTTTAGGCGCATACCTGTTACGCCTGATGCTGTCCGGCCCATAGCTCGCACATCTTTTTCGTTGAACCTTATAGCTTGTCCGTGGCTAGAGGACATGAGGATCTGGTCTTGACCTGAAGTAGTGTCTACTCTGATCAATTCGTCATCGGCTCTAAGTCCTATGGCGATCATGCCACTTTTTCTTACCTTGGCAAACTCCTCTCTGGGTACTTTTTTCACCACGCCTTTTTTCGTAGCCATGAATAAGAATTTGGCTTCGTCTTTTTTACTTAAGGTAAGAACAGCGGTGGCTGTCTCCCCTGCTCCCAGCTGCAGGAAGTTGACTAGGGCTTGTCCTTTGCTGGTACGTGACCCTTCAGGAAGTTCGTAAACTTTAGTTTGGAAGACCCTGCCCTTGCTGGAGAAGAATAAGATGTCGTCATGTGTGTTGGCTGTGATGAGTTTTTCTACTACATCTTCTTCTTTAAGCGACTGGCCTATCACTCCCTTACCTCCTCTAGACTGTTGCCGATAGGTGTCGGGTAATAGTCTTTTGACATAACCGGACTTAGTGATTGTAACGATCATGTCGTTTTCCGGGATAAGGTCTTCAGCCACAAATTCCCCCACCGGGCTTTTGACGATCTTGGTTCTGCGTTCATCCCCGTACTTGTCAACCATCTCTTGAGTTTCTGTTTTGACAATCCCGAGGATTTTTTTCGGGTGAGCCAGAAGGTCTTCTAAGTGCGCGATAAGTTTTCGTTTTTCGGCTAATTCGTCTTCGATCTTTTTGCGTTCCAAGCCAGCTAAGGTTTGCAGGCGCATTTCGAGAATTGCTGTGGCTTGGATTTCAGAAAGCTGGAACTTTTTCACCAAATTGGTGTGAGCCTCTTCCTTGGTTGGACTCTTCTTGATGACCGCGATAATCTCGTCTATGTGATCCAAGGCCTTCTTTAAGCCTTCCAAGATGTGCGCGCGCTCTTTGGCTTTTTTCAAGTCATACTCTACTCTCTTGGTGATAACGGTTTGGCGGTGTTTGATGAATTCACTTAGAAAATCTTTTAGGTTCAAAACTCTAGGCTCTATGCCATCTACTAAAGCTATGGAGTTGAGATGGAAGGTGTCTTGGAGTTGGGTGTATTTAAAAAGTTGATTTAGAACCTTGTTTGGTAAGGCTTCTCGTTTTAAGTCTACTACCACTCGTACTCCGTCTTTGTCGGACTCGTCACGCACGTCTTTTATGCCATCTAACTTTTTATCCTTCACCAGCTCAGCAATCTTTTCCAGCATGGTTGCTTTGTTGACTCTGTATGGGATCTCTGTAATCAGAATTCTAAACATGCCCGACTTAGTCTCTTCTATTTCAGTTTTACCTCTTACAACTATACCGCCCCGACCTTGGGCGTATGCATTTTTAATGGCTGCTTCGTCATAGATAATGCCACCGGTTGGAAAGTCCGGACCTTTGATAAATTGCATGACATCATCCACCGTGGCCTTAGGGTTGTCTATCATATGGATGATAGCTGCGCCTACTTCGCGCAGGTTGTGGGGTGGGATGTCAGTTGCCATGCCTACTGCTATGCCTAAGGTGCCATTTAGCAGCAGGTTGGGTAACTTAGCAGGGAGTACTACCGGTTCTTTTTCAGTAGCGTCAAAGTTGTCTCTAAATTCAACAGTTTCTCTGTCTAAGTCTTGCAGCATTTCCTCTGCAATTTGGGTCATTTTGGCTTCAGTGTAGCGGTAAGCCGCAGCCCGGTCCCCATCCATAGAGCCGAAGTTGCCTTGGCCTAGCACTAGCGGGTAACGCAGGGAAAAGTCTTGGGCTAAGTGAACCATGGCATCGTAAACAGCAGAGTCGCCATGAGGGTGGTATTTACCTAAGACTTCACCTATGACTTTGGCAGATTTAGTGGTTTTAGCCGATGGCCTTAATCCCATGGTTTTCATGGCGTATAAGATCCTGCGTTGAACAGGTTTTAAGCCATCGCGTACATCTGGTAAGGCTCGGGAAACGATAACAGACATGGCATAGGTCAGGTATGACTCTTCCATCTCCATCACGATATTGCGCGGCCGAACCAGGCCGACTTGGTTGTCTTCCAATTCTTTCTTTTCCATAGTGGTTATTTTAGATTTGGGTCCATCTCGCGGAATCCTGCGCTGGCTTCTTGCGCTTTTTCTTTGATGGATTGAAATAGTGCTTCTTTACTTCTATTTTTCTCAGTAGGAAGTTGGCTGATCACAACCCACGCTCCAACTAAGACCACTAAAGCCCCAAGCAGGATAATGGCAAACAGCTGTTTGCGCTCTTTTTCCGGCAGGCCTTGTATTTTTTCAAGAAGTTTCATATGTGTTTTATTTATTGGCTTCTAAAACTATTATCTTGGTGCTTTCAGTATCTGTAAAGTCCTTTTTCTTGATCGTCAGTTTGTCTAAGGTTTCGTACTTGTTGCCCAGTTCTTTTAAGTAAAGCTCTGGTCCTTCCAGGTGGATCGTGCAGCCCGGAGTTTTAAAGTGAGATGGGATGGCGATGCTTGGCTCGACCTGGTTGGTTACTTTAGCTGCTTGGCTGCCATCCATCACCTCTCCTGCGCCAACAGGTACGAGCAAGATATCTATCTGTCCTAGGCTGCTAAGGTCGTCGTCACTTAGGGCAAAGTTATTGGTGTGAGACAGGTCTAGAATTTTAACCCCTTCACTTTCTATAAGCCAGATGTTTATGTAGCGATCTTGGTGTTTAATGGGAAACCCGGCAACCGTTACACCTTTGCGATCATACTCTCCTGGAGCGTCTATGATAAAAGGTTCTCCAGACAGCGAGCCGTACCCCGAATACATGCCCAATTTAGCTTCGGAAAGTATAACTAAGTCCGCATTGCCCCGAGGCTGGGCAAAGCCACTCTCTTTGCTGTACGGGTCTAGGAAAACAACTGCGTCTTTGGTGGTGATCTTAAAACAGGACAGTCCGAGGTATTGGATTTGCATATGGGGTTTAAAATTATGTGTCTGTACTGCCTGCATGGTTGGGCCTTTGGCTATCTTGGAGTCTGAGCAAACTAGCCCAAGCCCAATAGGCGTGGCAGTACATTTAAAGTTTTCAAAAGCCCTTAAATTATACCGATAAACTCGTGAAAAATCAAAGTTTTTCCAGGCTTTTTGGCGGGAGTATTTTTGCTTGCTTTTTTCGCCAGGATCTTGTATATTTTGGTTACTTGCTTGAGCGAAGGCGCAATCTTTACATTAAACATTAACCCCTCTTGCAAGCTTTAGGTTTTGCGCCAATTAAACATTAATGAAACTTAAGATTTTCCAAAACTTTAAAGTCCTAAGGTTTTAGGATTTTATTATTTTTTAGGTTTCATTCTGTAGGGAGAATATTGATATGTCTGAAGAGTTAAACAGCGGCACAGAAACTCCGGTTGCCCAGCCGGTACAGTTTGTGCCAGCAAATGTAGATGAACAGGCTGGTCGCAAGGCTGCCACCATGGACGACCTTCTGAAGATAGGTGCGGATTTGAGAGTGCTTCACGAAGGAGACATAGTTGAAGGCAAGCTTTTGTCGGTTAGTAAAAATGAAGTGTATATAGAGTTGGAAGGGTATGGTATAGGTGTGGTTAGGGGCCGAGAGCTTTATGATGACCAGGCTACTCTAGCTTCCCTTAAAGCCGGCGATACCATCACGGCTTCAGTGGTTGAAGTTGAAAACCGGGACGGCAATGTAGAACTATCTCTGCGTCAGGCTGGCCATGAGCGGGTGTGGCAAACATTGAAAAAGATGGCCCTAGACGCTGAAGTAGTCAGTACAAAGATTTTAGGAGCCAACAAGGGCGGTTTGATGGTGGAACTAAATGGTGTGATGGGTTTTTTGCCTGTTTCACAACTTTCCATAGATCACTATCCCCGAGTGGAAGACGGCGACAAGCAGAAGATTTTATCTGCTCTGCAGTCTTATGTCGGCACCAGCTTCAATGTCCAGGTTATCACTGCTGACCAAGAAGAGGAAAAACTGATCGTGAGCGAGAAGGCGGTGTTTGAAAGAGAGACTGAGAACAAGCTTTCTCAACTTAAGATTGGCGATGTGGTTACAGGAACAGTCACAGGTGTGGTAGACTTCGGGATCTTTGTTAAATTTGGTGACTTAGAAGGTTTGGCTCACATCTCTGAACTGGCTTGGCAGCGGGTGGAAAACCCTAAGGACCTTTTTGCCGTAGGACAAGAAGTTAGGGCAAAAATTATCGCCATAGAAAAAGGTAGGGTCTCTTTGAGCATAAAGCAGCTCACTCCAGATCCATGGCTTGATGCAGTCAAAGACTTTCAGATCGGACAAGTGGTTGAGGGTAAGGTAACCAAGATCATGCCGTTTGGAGTATTTGTGGAACTATCTTCCGAGGTTCAGGGTTTGGCGCACTTAGGCGAGCTTTCACACGAAGCAGTCAAAGATCCGGAAAAAGTTTTGAAAGTTGGCGAGGTAAAGAACTTCAAGATTATCTCCATTGAGCCAGCAGAGCACAGGTTGGGTTTGTCCCTGAAAGCTTTGCAGGAAAAACCAGAAAAAGAAGAAAAAGAAGAAAAGCCGGAGGTTACTGCAGAGCCGGTTGCGGAAGCAGCAGAGCCAGCCGCAGAGTAGCATGAGTTTCTCGTGTAGATGAAGTATAGGCATCGCTGCTTTCAAGTGGCGGTGCCTATTTTTCTCTCTATTGCTTATTGTGGTAGGTTTTTTGTATAATTGAGCAGTTGGAAAGATCCGACTGAAACTTTGGAGTCCCGACGCAGGTGGTCGGGACTCCGACTGAAACGTCGGAGCAAAACCTTTGACAATCTTTTCTTTTTATTTGGTGCGATGGCGAAGTCCCCCTGGGACAAAGCCAACGCGGAGTTTATCCCGATACTTTAGTCATCGGGAGTCTGTCCCGCACTCTTGATGGTACCGTGGCGAAGTAGCTAACGCAGCGGTCTGCAAAACCGCCATTCATGGGTGCAAATCCCATCGGTACCTCCAAGAGTGCGGGATCTCCGACAAAACCGCGATGCGTCCGCCTTTGGCGGAATTCCCGCTCGCACCTCCAACATATATTTGTTCCTTAGTACTTTAAGATGTTAAACTATGAGTATACGAATAGGATGAGTATTCTTAAGCGTATACTATATGTTAAAAACTACCAAAAAACGGACGTGGAGCCTAGAGGCCTTGCATGAAGCAGTAAGAACTAGTATTAGCAGAAGGCAGGTGTTGATAAAACTTGGTTTAAGGCCGATTGGTGGCAATTATGCCCAGATAAAAAAATATCTCAAAGAGCTCAAAATATCAACTGAACATTTTACTGGCCAAGGTTGGAGCAAGGGCTTAAGAGTGCAAAAAAAGCCCTACCGTTCTTTAAAGGAAATTTTAATAAAAGGCAGTGACTTTCAGAGCTATAAGTTGAGAAATAGATTGTTTAAATCTGGTTTAAAAACTCCTAAGTGCGAAGAGTGCGGCTGGACAAGGGTTGCTCAGGATGGCAGAATCCCGTTGGAGCTTGAACACGTGAATGGGGATAATACAGACAACCGTTTAAAAAATTTAAAAATTTTATGTCCCAACTGCCATAGTATGACGCCTACGTATCGGAAAAGAAAAAGTTAACCGTTTCATTATAGGTTGATGGTCATATAGTCCTGTGTAGTTGGTGCCGGTGTGGCGGAATTGGCATACGCACATCACTTAAGATGATGCGCCGCAAGGCTTGTGGGTTCGAGTCCCACCACCGGCACCATTTGTACAGGACGCACCTAGGTGTAGTATTGAAATTCTGTAAGCGCAGTCAGTATGGGTTTTGTGCCATAGGCGGACTACCTGCTAGCTGGTGGGGGTTTAGAACCTCATGGTATTGTCGAAATAACATCTAAAAATATGGACAACCAGTATTTACATGAAGTCGCCATTACAGCGATAATCGTAAAAGATAATAAGTATCTGATCACTAGGCGCTCTTCCAATAAAAAAAGGTTTCCCGGTATGTGGACAGTTCCTGGGGGAAAACTTGAAACTAGTGATTATACATCCTTGCCAAAAGATACCGCGCACTACTGGTACAATGTTTTGGAAAAGGTTTTGCGAAGAGAAGTAAAAGAAGAGGTTGGTTTGAGTATCAAAAATATTAGTTACGTTACTAGTCTTGCGACTGTTCATCAAGACGGAAGTCCTTCTCTGGTGATTTCCTGTATGGCGGATTATGAATCAGGTGATGTGGAATTAAAACCTGATGAAACCGATGATTTTAAATGGGTCACTTTAGAAGAAGCAAAGAATTACGAATTGATTGACGGGATATGTGATGAGTTGACCATGGCCGACAATCTTCGAAAGGGGTTGAAGACAGAGTGGCAGCGTGGATAGATAGGTTTGGCTGCGTCGCGACATAAGTTTCACAAAAGAGCTGCCATTTGATTGGGCAGCTCTTTAAAATGTAGTGGAGAGTTTTAGAATGCTATGGCCAGCAAGGGGTGGTTTTCTTTGGCAGCCAAATGTTGCTGGGCGAGTTCAGTTCTGATTTGATCGGCTTTTAAGGTAAGCTCTTCCATTTCTTTTTGTACCCTTTCACAACCATTGAGCCAGTTTCTACTACCGGGTACTACATATACACCAAGTTTTTTCTTACAGGTGTTTAACCGCTCCTTATACATGGGTTTTTCCAGAAGTTTGGTCAGGTCAGTAAAACCATCGTAGGCCGTAGGGTATGTTCGCCAGAGTCTATGGCTCGGGCCTACACCTATACTGCCACAGTTGTTATTTTTCGCGGTCCGGCAGAAGTGGCTTTCAACAAAAGTGATGCCAAGCGCATGCTGCCACTGGGGAAGCTTAACTATTTCCGCTGCATAAGGCGCAAGCGGGGAACCAGCAGCAGTCAGGTACTTGGTAAGCTCTTGGACTATGTAGTCATTGGCTGCAAGCTCTTGGTAGGAAAGCATGCTGGTTTGCAAAGCTTCTTGGCTTACATCAAAGACTAGGGGCTCTGAAGCTTGCGCGCTGGCGTTATGGGAAGGAACAAGTAGGAAGCTGATAATGATAAGTAAGATCAATGAAAGATTTTGTTTTTCTATTAGTCTAAGTATGCTTGTCATATAGGTTGTCTTAGGCGGATAGAAAATTAATAGTTCTCATCTGCTGCCCGGATAATTTCTAGTTAATAGTTTTCGGGCAATAAAAAAATTCTGCTACACGCAGAACTTTACGAGGGGATTATGCCAAAAACTGGTCTTTTGGTCAATGCTTAAAAACGCCTTTTTGCTTTATATAAGAGCAGATTTGTTTTTTTACCCGCTTTAGTGAGGGGAAACTGCTGTCAAGGTGTGCTTTGGTTTGACAATACTGAAATTTGCCTACTCAATTTTCGTGTTTTCCCCTTATATAAGCACATTTGCACTATCCAAACAGTCCGGTCCTGACTCCTAAGGGTGTTTTCAGGATGGTCATGGAAGGGTCGGCTGGGGTCCAGGACTTCCCTATCTTTAACTCTAGGTACTGGTGCACAAATAGGTTAAACAGCTTGTGTTTGATGCGGATGTCTTTTGGGGTAAAGAATTTACTGTGGGTGAGTAGGTTGACATAGAGCAGGTTAATGCTTGTGCAGTGCGCATATCCTTTCTTTGCCCAGATCTGGTCTATATCTGTCCTAAAAGCAAGTGGCAAGTGGGGTAGGACTTGCATTCGGCCTATGTGCCAGTAGGAGCGGATATACTCTTGGGCTTTGTTTGCGTACTCAAACTGGTTGTGTGACTCTGTTTCAAGCTTTCTTACCACTTCTAAAAGCTCGGCCGGCACTTGGTCTCTGTGAAAATTCTCATTAAACCCCATCAGTGGTACGCATAGTCTAGACAACACAAAAACGAACAACGTGTAAACTATGGCTACTACTATGAGAATGACTAGAGCGCTGCTAAACATGAAACAATTATAATACTAAGGTTTTTAAAGAGTACCCAGGGCTGTTAGAAGTAGAGTAGTTTGGTGGGCGCATGTATTTAAACAAACTCAATTTTCAGATTTCGATCAAAAGCTTTGGCTATCCTATGTAGAGTTATAGTGGTGAGGTTTTGTTGTCCTGCTTCAAGTCTGGCTATATTGCTTTGGGTAGTACCAAGCTTCTTAGCCAATTGGGACTGAGAAATGCCATGTGCCTTGCGGAGCTGTTGAACTCTGTAAGCGACCTCTAACTGTTTTCCGGCTTCATCATAATGCTTCTTAAACTTCGGGTCTTTAAGTTTCTGCTGTAGGTGAGCGTTGAAATTTATTGTTTTTTTGAACTGTTTGTTAGTCATCATATAAGTGTTGGTTACGAATTACTTGTTGTAGGTTATATTCTGCTTTGATGATCTACCTCTCGGGGGTTTTA
>CAYYEK010000011.1:0-20250 GCA_964470855.1 uncultured Candidatus Saccharibacteria bacterium | reverse complement strand
GCTAGTATGACATTTATAGTGCGCTTTTGTGCGTCTTGCTCCTGCTCGGGGGTAATACTACCCAGATACGCTTGCTCAATCTCAGTCACCAGGCAACCTTGTTGCAACAACTCCAAATACACAGCCTCGCGAGATTTGCCCGCTAGTATCGCTTCTTGTACCTGAGCTTTTATGGCAACTTTTTCCATTTGTTTAATTATACCACTACTGTCAACAAAACAGTACTAGCCCCACCCACCAAGGGCCCTTTTGGTTAAAAACAAATAATTTACAAATTCCATCGATTTATGTATAATTGGCCTTGCAACATATATATAGATGTTGTGTGTTTTTGGGGGCCTCGTAGCTCAGCTGGATAGAGCGGTCCGGTGGACACCGGACAAGTCGGAGGTAGAAATTTCCATTAATTTATGAATTAGTTATTGTGTGTTTTTGGGGGCCTCGTAGCTCAGCTGGATAGAGCGTCAGCTTGCGGAGCTGAAGGTCGGAGGTTCAAATCCTCCCGAGGTCACCAAAAACACAAAATAAATAGTCCGCTTTCAAAACCTCTCTTTCAAATTAAGGTTTAAAGATTTCCGCCCAAGGTGGATCCGCCTCTGGCGGAAAGGATTAAGGATAATCTGCTATCCTCCGTTAAATGTTAATTGTCAATGGTTAAATGTTTCCTACTTGCTGTTGACTCCTTTACGCTCATTTCATATACCGTGCCCTTGTAGCTCAATGGATAGAGCAGCGGCCTTCTAAGCCGTTGATCTAGGTTCGATTCCTAGCGAGGGTACCATAAAATCCTTAGCAGGCCTGCCCCGCCACATCATTAGTACAAATTAAGACTTGATGATGGAGTTCAATCCCTGCTTGCCCGACGAAGCTTTCTTGTCCGCCGTAACTTTAGCGGCGGTAGAGGCGAAGTTGGGCCGGGGTCACCACTTCTTCGTTTAGACAGTATCTATAGAGTTACGAAGTGCGAAAATTATCACCAAGAAAGCTTACACCTTGAAACACGGATTTTCTACAAAGCAGCATGGGCAGATGAGAGTGTTAGAAGGCCAGATAACGCCTGAGGTTTTTAAAAACCGTCAGGCGTTTTTAAGTGAGTTTGGCCTATCAGGCCATAACATGGTGTCTACTAGTTTAGTACACGGCGCAAGAGTCACGCGAGTAGATAGTTCACACAAAGGACAGGTCGTACCCGACACTGACGCGCTCATTACTAACGACGCCACAATAGTACTTACCATAACAGCAGCTGACTGCTTGCCGGTCTACTTTTATGATCCGGGAGTTAAGGCAATTGGCCTTGCGCACGCGGGCTGGAAAGGCATACTAAAAGAGGTAGCCGCCAATACAGCCAAAGCATTACAAGAAAACTTTGAAAGCAGACCTGAAGCAGTAAAGGTTTTTATAGGCCCGCACTTGCAAAAATGCCACTTTGAAGTTAGGCGGGATGTTATAGAAAAATTCAACGGCTATGGCCAGCATATAGTGACAAGAAATAACCGTACATACATAGATCTTGCTGGTATAGTTCGCCAACAACTAGAATCACTGGGGGTGCAGGAAAAAAATATCCGCACAAGTCCTGACTGCACCTACTGTATGAACGATAAATACTTCTCCTTTCGCCGCGACAAACCAGAAACCCTAGAAGCTCAACTCGCTTTCGTGTCTTTGCCATAAACTGATACAATACCTATATGGAAAAAGTTAGGTTACAAAAATTTTTAAGCGAACAGGGCATAGCCTCAAGACGCAAAGCCGAGCAGTTTATCTTGGGTGGTCATGTCACGGTTAACGGCAAGGCAGCCAAAATTGGCGACAAGGTTGACCCAAAACTGGACCAGATAAAAGTGTTCGGCAAGCCGGTTAAAGTATCTGAGGAAAAACTTTACATAGTTCTAAACAAACCCAAAGGCTATGTCACTAGCAAGCGCGACCCACTGGGACGAAAAACCATCTTCTCTTTGCTACCTGAAGCTTTGCGCAGAAAAGTTTGGAACGTAGGTCGCTTAGACTTCAACACCGAAGGACTGTTACTGCTAACTAACGATGGCGAGCTCACTCAAGAACTTTCCCACCCGTCTTTTGAACACGAAAAAGAATACCAAGTAGAAGTAAATCTGCCGCCAACTGAAAAGCAAATTTCGCAGTTAAAAGAAGGTGTAGAACTACCAACAGGAACAACTTACCCGGCCAAAGTTAAGGCCAAAGGCGCCACCCTGCTCCTCACCATTCACGAAGGAAAAAAGCATCAAGTCCGCAGGATGATTGAAGCTGTAGGGTTAAACCTAAAATCTTTAAAAAGAATAAGAGTCAACAAACTTAAACTCCCCGCCATCCCGGCTGGCGAGTATGTGTTAGTAGATAAAAAAGACATTCTTTAAACTGTTTTATGAACAAAGACATAAAACCCCTGCATCTAGCTCTTGCTGGCATCCTTTGTGTAAGCTTAGGGCTTTGGTTAGGTTATAGTTTTGCCCCCCAAGTAGGGCCGGAGGTAGTTGAAGAAGACATCTTAAACTACCAACTACCTGAAAACACTACCCTACCATCACCAACAACCGAAATACCGGGTAGTACTGGTGAACAAGTTTGTGCGCAAGTTATCACCCAAGCAAAAAATCCTCTGACAGGTGAGGTCAAAGACTTCCCTACTCCATGTGACGTCCCTTCTGGATGGATAGTAGTAGAGAATCTTGAATAAAGAATTGAGAATACAGAAAACTTACTAACACACATAATGTCAATCCCTTGGAAAAAACTAAGTCAGCAAGTTACTTACGGAGGCTACAGAAATCTGCACCAAAAAACTTTTGAACTACCAGATGGCCGGGTTGTGAACTTTGGCTGTGTGGGTGGTGGTCAGATTGTCTGTGTTCTTGCCCTTACAACAGATAATCGTATAATCTTAGCAAAGCAGTTTCGTCCTGGACCAGAGAAGTATTTACTCGATCTTCCTGGTGGGGCACTGGAAAAAGACGAGACTCCTGAAGCCGCTATGCAAAGAGAGCTCCTTGAAGAGACAGGATACCAAGGTAAAATGCGGCTTATAGCCACAACTCCGGTAGACGGCTACTCGAGTTCAATTCGCCACCACCTAGTCGCAACTGATTGCGTAAAAACTCAAGACCCACTGGCTGACGAAGATAACGAACCACCAGAAGTAGTATTGCTAGAGCTACCCCAGTTCCGAGAACATTTGCGCAATGGGCAGTTGACAGACATAGCTACCGGTTACCTGGGACTAGATTTTCTAAAGCTACTTTAATTTTTCTATCCCCCACCTCTTCCCTCCCCAAGACTGGTCACCGACTCCGAGGCAGACTCGAGGAGGGAGGGATAAAGGGAGAGGTTAATCCGCTCTGTATGCTCAATTCTGACTTCTTAATTCTAAATTCTTACTCCTAAAATTCTAACCTCTACAAATCCATGCCCCTACTTTGGCAATACTTGAAAAATTTCAAAAAGCTTTTAGCTTTGACTTTGCTTTTGGCAGCCTTAAACCAAGTTTTTTCCCTGCTTGACCCACTATTGTTTAGACTGCTCATAGATAACTACGCATCAAAAGCAACAAGCATGGAACCCGGAATCTTTTTAAAAGGCGTGGGCCTGCTTATCTTCGCCTCCATGCTCACTGCTTTTCTTTCCCGACTGGCGAAAAACTTTCAAGATTTTTATGTCAACATCGTCACCTTAAAACTAGGTGCCCGCATGTACAATCATTCTGTTGCTCACGCCTTCTCGTTGCCGTTTTTCGTGTTTGAAGATCAACGATCTGGAGAGCTGTTAGATAAACTACACACCGCAAGGCGCGATGCTATGCGTCTGGTGACCCAGAGCATTAACGTTTTATTCCTCTCGGCCGTGGGGATGATTTTTGTCATAGTGTATTCATTTTTTACCCACTGGAGCGTAGGGCTGACATTTGTACTTATGATCCCGATCTTGGGTTATGCCACGTTCCGCATTAGTCGCAAGATCAAATACGCACAAGCCGACATCGTCCGCGAAACCACTGCCCTGACAGGAACCGCCACGGAAACTTTGCGCAATGTAGAACTAGTAAAATCTCTGGGCCTTGAAAAGCAAGAAACCGCACGACTCAACTCTGTAGTAGATAAAGTCTTATCTTTAGAACTCAAAAAGGTAAAACTGGTTCGCAGATACTCTTTCCTGCAAGGGACTATGATCAACACGCTTAGATCCGGTCTCCTCTTTTTAATGTTTTATCTGATCCTACAAGGAGAACTAACCTTGGGAGCTTTTTTCTCCCTCATGTTTTACTCGTTTATGATCTTTAATCCTTTGGGAGAATTTGGCAACCTCGCCGCTACTTACCAGGAAGCAAAGGCTTCTATGGCACAAATGGATGAAATCCTAAAGCTGGAAAAGGAACCAAAACCAGACCATCCCATAGCTATAAACAGGATAGAAAATATTGCTTTCAGGAAAGTTAGCTTTCGCTACCCTTCAAGCCAGGATGACGCTTTAGTAGAAACGGACTTTTCGGTACCGTCCGGTAAAACCATAGCCTTAGTCGGACCTTCAGGTTCGGGCAAAACTTCAATCATCAAACTTTTGGTTGGCCTCTATAGCCCAAGTGCGGGCCAAGTAGAAGTAAATGGCATAAGCCTAGCGGATACCGACAAAGAACAGTTGCGCAGCCTCATAGGTTTCGTTTCGCAAGATACACAACTCTTCGCCGGCACCATCCGCGATAACCTACTGTTTGTAAAACCTGACGCCACAGACGCGGATTGTATAAAAGCGCTTGAAGGAGCAAGCGCTTCTCGCATCATCGAACGGGGCGAGCAAGGTTTGGATACCAAAATCGGCGAAGGCGGACTAAAACTTTCCGGAGGCGAAAAACAGAGGCTGTCTATCGCACGAGCCTTGCTACGCGACCCGGGCTTGCTTATCTTTGACGAAGCCACCTCCAGCCTCGACTCACTTACGGAGCTGGAGATAACCGAGACCATCAAAAATATCCGCCACATAAAACCAGACCTCATAACTGTCTTAGTAGCACACAGGCTGTCCACCATTATTCACGCGGATACTATATATGTCTTAGAAAAAGGCCGGATTGTAGAATCCGGCACTCACGAAGAATTAGTCAAAAAACCAACACTCTACTCCGCCCTCTGGCGCCAACAAATCGCCTCAAGAAAATAGCTCTCTTGTTCTATTTTTGGGCTTTGATTTTTTCTATCTCGTCTATAAGTTTGGCAAGCGTAGCTTCAATTTTATCTAAACTTTCCCGATTGACTCGCTCGCGGTGTTCATCCACGGTCTCGCCTTCGGTGATATCTTCAACGTCTTCTTGGATTTCATCTACATCTTTTTGAACTTCGTCTATATCTTTCTCTATCTCATCAACATCTTTTTGAATTTCGTCTACATCTTTTTGAACCTCTTCCACATCTTCTGCTATCTCCGCTACATCTTCCTCAACTTCCTCTAAGCTCTGAGTGTTGCGGTTAACACTCATCTGGATAAAGATGGCAAGATAGATAGCTTCAAGCGATACTGCAGTCGTTAAGATAAGTAGTACTTTATCTAAACCTACACCAAATACGACCAACACAAAGCAGGCAGCAAACACTACTGTATGCGCCACTATGGAAGAGGTAGAGCCTATCCACTGGGTAAAACCGAACGCAGTCTTCTCAAAACCCTGCAAATTTTTATTCGCCTTAGACATACTCACCAGAACATTAGCCTATGATCAAACACGCTTTTTTCTAGCTCTTGAACTATAGATGTTATTTATAGCATAAAAGTTTATTTTTGTCCAACATAAAAATCAAATTTTTCTGCTAGAATAAAGGTAATTAAACAAATATTGAATGAAAGAACTATTTCGTAAATTTTCCCACAAAGTCTCCGACATCGCCGGGTCTGCAAGTGCGTTTATCATCGCACTAGCGTTTATCACTGGTTGGGCCATCGCCGGAGCTTATTTTGACTACTCTTCTGCATGGCAGCTAGTGATAAATACAGCCACCACCATCCTCACAATTTTAATGGTATTTTTGATCCAAAATACCCAAAACCGAGACGCCAAAGCTATGCAGCTAAAATTAGACGAGCTCATTAAGGCGAGTCGGTTTGCGAGCGACAAGCTGATAGATCTAGAAGATATGACAGATGATGAACTAGACGCTTTAGATACCCACTACCGTAACCTTCGCGAGAAGATCACGCACCACCGCCAAACTAAAAAAAGTTAAACCTTTCAGCAACCCATTCATGCGGCAAGTTTTGACTAAAATTACACTAACTGCTTGCGGCGTCTTTTTGTGCGCTGCTTTTTTGAGCGGCTTTGCAGCTGCACAAACAACCCCCTCCATAACCCAAACACAAACCAAGATAGAGCTTGAAGCCCAACTCAAACTCATAGAACAAGAAATTAAACGCTACGAGCAAGACCTCTTTAAAGTTAAAAATGAAAAAACCACTCTATCCAACAAACTCCGCCAACTTCAAGTCAGTCGCAACGCACTGAGACTTAAAATCCAACAAACTCAACTTATCTACGAGGACACACAAGGTCAGATTGGCCTCACTCAAGAAAAAATCAAAAGCAATCAAGATCAGCTACAAGAGCTAAAACTCCAGCTAGCTGAGGTTTTAAAGAAAGTATACGAAACAGATAGCCTCTCCCCCATTGAAATCCTCCTTGCTTCAGACAAGCTTTCGGATTTTTACGACCGGCTTGAGCAGCAAAAAATCATTAGCAAAAACTTAGAGGCTGTCCTTGAGCGGATCAAAGAAGCCAATGCTCTTTTGCTTCAGCAAGAAAAATCCTTAAACGCACAAAAAGAAGAGCAAGAAAACCTCTTAGGTATAATTGGCCTACAATCCGCGGAAGTTCAAGCAGGTATCCAAGAGCAGGACAGCTTGCTAAAAATCACTAAAGGCAAGGAGTCCAATTTTGCAACCCTACTGCAGACCACCCGTGCTAAAGCGGCGGAAATCCGAAGCCGAATCTACGAACTCTTAGGCTTAGGCAGACAAGTTACTTTTGGCCAAGCTTTGGAAATAGCGCAGGAGGCCGAACAACTCACCGGAGTTCGCAGCGCTTTTCTGCTAGCCATCCTCACCCAGGAGTCAAATCTAGGGAAAAATGTGGGGACTTGTAACCGGGCCGGTGACCCTCCGGAAAAATCCTGGAAAGTAGTTATGAAACCGGAACGCGACCATGAGCCGTTTTTCAAGATAACCCAAGAACTTGGCTTAAACCCTGATGTCACACCCGTATCTTGCCCGATGCGAGATAAAAATGGGAAACAAGTCGGCTGGGGCGGAGCTATGGGTCCAGCACAGTTTATCCCTTCCACATGGCTTGGGTACAAAGACAAAGTCTCTGCCTTGACCGGCAAAGTTGCAAACCCTTGGGATATCCGCGATGCGTTTTTCGCTGCTGGATTAAAACTCAAGGCCGGAGGAGCGGATACGCCTGAAGGCGAATGGGCTGCTGCCATGCGTTACTTCTCCGGTGGTACCAACCCCAAATTTCGCTTTTATGGAGACAATGTCGCAGCTCTGGCAACCAAATACCAAGCAGATATAGATGCCCTAAGATAGTTGTAAGTAGTACAGTAGTGAAGTAGTAAGTTTTAATACTGCAAAGAACAAATACGATCCGCCAGCTGGCGACAAATGTCTAAATTCTGTATTCTAAATTTTATTTTCTGGTCAGCGTCATTGCCATAGTCAACCTCCCTTCTTCCTGTTGTCCCGCCTCCTCGGCGGGCGTGCTGTTTACGGCTCTCTCTTCGCTTTACTCCTTTTTTCTTAATTCTTACTTCTTACTCCCTGGGCGGCTTAAGCTCGCCCCTACAAATCTTGTTACTATTTACTTATTACTCCTAACTTGTTTCTAATTCAGTCAATTGTCAATTGCCTGCCCGTCCGTAGCTTCTAGCGAAGGCGGGTCAAAGGTCAATTGTTCTTGTCCTAGTCGGGTCCACCTCTCTGGTCAAGGATCAACGATCAAGGATTAAGGATAGTCACCTGTTTACTGTTTTCTGGTTTCTGTTTACAATTCCTTCCATGAACCGGGGATTTTGGGACAATGTGCCTAAACCATTTTTTGTGCTGGCACCTATGTACGATGTGACGGACACGGCTTTTCGTTCTGTTTTAACCAAGGTCGGCAAGCCAGACGTATTCTTCACTGAATTTGTCTCAGCTGACGGGCTTACCCATCCAGAAGGCCGCAAACGTCTAGAGCATCACTTAAAATTTGAACAAGACCAGCGCCCTATAGTAGCACAACTCTTTGGCAAAAATCCAGACGCATTTTTCCAGGCCGCTGGACTCGTAGCAGACCTAGGGTTTGAAGGACTGGACCTGAACTGCGGTTGTCCGGATAAAAATATGATAAAACAAGGATCCTGCGCCGCCCTGTTTAAAAACCCCACTCTTGCTAAAGACATACTCAGAGCCATGCGCGAGGGAGGCAAGGGCTTGCCCGTTTCAGTGAAAATCCGTATCGGCGATAGCAACATAGACTGGGAGCAGTGGGTTACTACGCTACTGGAAGCCCAACCAGCTGCTATAACCATCCATCTCCGCACGCGAAAAGAAATGTCAAAAGTCCCTGCCCACTGGGAAGAGATGACGAAAATCGTGAAATTCGTTCACAATTACTATAACAATGACGATGACAATATCAAATTCGAAAAGCCACTAATAATAGGCAACGGAGATGTAGAAAGCGTTGCCCACGGAATCAAGCTTGTTAGTGAAACTAACTGTGATGGGATCATGATCGGCAGAGGTATCTTCACCAACCCATGGCTTTTTAGCCGCGAGCCAGAAAAGTCGCGAACCGTAAAAGAAAAATTGGAGTTACTTAAACTACATACAAGTCTCTACCAACAAAATTTTTCAGAGATCAAGTCTGACCAAATCTTAAAAAGATTTTTCAAAATTTACGCCCACGGCTTTGATGGGGCTTCGGAGCTACGGGAAAAACTCTACAATGCGGACAATCTAAATACAATTCCTGAAATCGTAGATGATTTTCTAAACAATTAGCCCTGTTGAGATGGGCACCATCTAAATCATTAGTGATGGTGCCCATCAATACAATCACTATTTAAGTTTGCGCTCAATGACTTATAAAAAAGCTTCCCCCCATATTTGGCTCTGTAACAAACCAGTCGGAAAAACCCCGCTTGAGGCTGTACTGGAACTAAAAAGGCAGCGGCCGCACCTCGCTAAACTTTCCATAACCTACGCTGGTAGACTGGACCCTATGGCTGAAGGCTTGCTTTTGTTGCTCACTGGCCAAAAAGTGCACGATAAAACAAAATACCTGGCTCTAGATAAAACATACAAGGTTACAGTCCTTCTAGGTCTAGCTACTGACAGTGGTGACTTGCTTGGTATACCCGAAAGGTGGCGTTCCCAAAAAGCCTTTACTAGGCAAGAGTTACTTCCAACCTTGCAAAGTTTAACCGGGCAACTAGAGCTACCATTACCCGCTTTCAGCTCTCCCCCAGTTGCTGGCAAACCACTTTTTTGGCACGCAAAAAATAGAACCAAAAACTTAACAGTGCCACTTAGATCATCGCGCATCTACAGCATCGGCATACTCCGTCTTGGAAAAATATCTGCGGCAAACATTTTAGCACGTGTGGTTTTTTACATCCCAAAAGTCAAGGGTGACTTTCGCCAAAAAGAAATTTTAAGTGCTTGGCAAAAAAAGCTGTCTGACAAGTTGACTTTTTTTCAAACCATAAACTTTACCATCACCTGCTCAAGCGGTACTTATATCAGAGCTTTTGCAACCGAGCTAGGCAGAAAACTTAATACGCCCTCATGCGTTTACACGCTAAAAAGAACCAAGATAGGAAAGTATGAAATGGAATCCAGCCAGTAAGCAAGAAATACAGCCGGGTTTCTATCCCCCGCGACAAGTTTGGATAGAAACCATCGTCTCTTTAATCTGCACACCTACGGCACCTCCTGCCAAGAAGAAACAGTCACTCGCGGCGTAAGAGCACTTATGCTAATTTGGATCCTCCTGGTGCTTGACCCTACACTGGCTTGAACAGTGACCGCACGAGTGCTGCCCCCGGTATTGCTCACAGTATAGCTGCAACTGCCGGAATCCAGATTGGTGTTCACGGTTCCGGTGAAACTGGAATTGTCTCGGATAGCCTGCAAACCCAGCTCTGCACAAGCATTGGCCACTGATCGCGTGCGGCTCCCAAACAGGTCATCGCTGCTGTTGCGAGATAGAATTGCACTCGACACACCCAGCCCACCAAGCATAGCCAGCAACACGGCTGTCAAAACCACAATCGCAAACAGAGCGGCGAAGCCTTGCTGTTTATGGACGAATACTAGCTGCTCCATAAAATGTCTTTTGATAATTATAATCCGTCCGGCCTCCACCTGCGTTAGAAGAGACTGTAAACTCATAACGAACACTTCCTAAAGTGCCGGAATTGCCGTAGTTGTAAAAAACTAGATTGCTGACCGTCACCCTACCCCCAGTCAAAAATACTGAACTACCCGCTCCTTCAGTAACCTGCAACCTGCCACTACTTAAACTGAACACAGTTGGAGTCGTGGCAGGGGTACTTGTATTGACCGATAAAGTAGCGCTTGATCCACCAAGCGCTGGTGTGTTCACAGCGGTAGCATTGCGCAAGCTCTGCAAGATGATACGTCCAGCAAAAGCCCCTTGCTGCTCAACCTCGCTTATACTTTGAGTTCGATTGCGACTTTGTGCAGCAGACAGGTACACAGAGCTGACCCCGGCTAACATAAGGCTAAACACTGCTACATAGAGCAAAGTTTCTATGAGAGTATTGCCATTATGTAACAATTTTTTTGACAGATGATGCATTAGGGATTTCTATAATACGCAAAAGAAAACGGACTAGTAATGCTTTGTGGCAGTGTAGCCTCAAGGCTTGTTCCCCCATCCGCTTCAGTCCAAGCAAAACTCGGACCAGCTGACATAGTTAAACGCTTAGCCCACAGCATATTCGCCCCATCAGACAGCGTAAACATTAACTGGTTTTTATTTTGTGGGTCAGTTTGGATGTCATACCAACCTTGGTTTGGGGTAAATGTAGTTGGTGGCACATAGTCAGTTTGGGTAGTAAAAGTTCCGGCATTGCCCACCACCCAGTTAACCCAACCTCCACCTTGGTCATCGTAAGTGATGATAGATCTACTAACCCCACCCAAGACCAGCCATCCTACTGCGACTTTTTTCATACCAGCTACTGGAGTAGTACAACTTGTATCCAGATTAGCTGTATTGGTCCAAGCAGAACCACTCCAGTACCCTACTTGCAGATCATTGCCGGCGTTTCCCACAGAAGCAAAAGCTAGCTCGTCAGTATCCGGATTTGCAGCCAAATCCAAACTAGTCGCATCATCGGCAAAAGTCGGAGGAGTTAAAGTTGCACTCCAAGTACAAGCAGCCACACCTCCGGTACAAGTCCTATACCTTACTCCGTTAGTACCATTGTTGCCAGCAGAATTCCCCCACGCCACCAGAAGATCTCCTGAGACCGACTCATATTCCAAATCAAAACTATCCACATCTTGCGCAGCACTTGCCACTTCAAGTGAAGTCTCTAAAGCTGTAGCAGGTTCATTGCTCCATGAACTTCCCGACCAAAACATGGCAGAAAGATCCCGATTGCTATCAGCCCACGTAGCAGCCAAAAGATTGGAGCTAGACCTTCTGTCGGAGGCAAACTTAACCCACTGCACAGTACCTGAAGTACGAACCGGATCTAAGTTAACCTCCCCTGACCAATTTCCCCCTCCACAACCGGCTGATCCGAGTTTTGTCCTGTACCGAAGCTCGTTTGAAGTTGCAACATTGCCACTATACAGCACCATGACATCACCGCTAGTAGTTTCATAAGCGATATCAAAACGCCTAGTGGTGCCAGTGCCACCCACTGTAGCGCTCCACTCGTTACTCCAACTAGAACCATCAAAACACAGAATTTGCATCACACCTGTGCTGCTCACATAACCAGCCACCAACTCCCTTTTAGTAGGAGAAGCGCGCACAACCACTGTCCGGACCAAAGTTCCACTTACAGTGTTTTGCTCTGAAGAAAAAACATTGCTCGGCTGGTCATAAGTCCGATATTTGGGCAAGGTTGTACCGTCACCATAAAATATTAACCCTCCTCCACTTGCAGTGGCAGCACGCCAATTGGTTAAAAAGCTAGTGAGACTTACGCTCCTGGTCCTTCCTCGCTCCGGCCAACTTACTGTACTCACTACCCGCTTTTGGTTACTTGCCTCATTGCTTATCTGAATCTGTCTAGTAAAAATACCATTGGTATCCGACACTCCAGATAGTTGCCACTGACTTCCACTGGTTTGGACTCCAAATGTCCCATCAGTCAGATTGGCATAAGCATTGTCCCGGATATTTCTCGTCGCCTCTTGTCCTTCTTCAGCTAACTGTGTTGCCCTAAGTTTGGTACCGGAAGAAGTCGCGTGATTTACAAACACAGATAAAGACGCGGCCACCCCACCAGCAAGTAAACCTAAAATCGCCACTGCTACCACCAATTCTGCTATGGAAAAACCATTTGCTTGCCTTTTTTGCATATATACCTACCTAGTTAGGACCTACGCATTTGCCCAAGCTCGAGGCAAAATACGAGGATTAGTTGAAAGCGTAGTACTACTACGGTGAAAATAACCGCAGTATTTTAACGAAGAGATTGGGAAAAAGCTGTTTTTAAGATTAATTTTGTTGTATTAACCTTGCGGTGCGTAGGTCCTACAAATATCAATAATACACCGCACCCTTAGCTGATACATCAACCTGTTTACTGCCCCCAACATTGGACAAAACAATGCTAGTCGCCGCCGTTGGAGCACCACTCAACTTTGCAAATACCACTTCAGTCAGCCCGCTCACAGATACACCAGAAGGTAGGGACTCGCGCAAATCCAAACCCTGATCCCTAGAAGCAAAGCTGCTACCGGAAAATACCACAAGCGTTGTTCCAGAAAGGGCCAAACCCCACGAGGTATCGTTTTTAGAAGATGCGGCACGCACCTGCGCCAGTCGAGCCAGATCAGCCACAGTAGATGTGGCGGCATCTAGTGTCGCCTTGCTTCTGACCTGTCCATACATAGGGCCTACACTGGCAACCAAAAAAGAAAGTATCCCCAAAACTACCATCAATTCCAGAAGCGAAAAACCGGATTGTGCAAAGCGAGAAGTAAACATTAGCCCAGTCCTCCAGCTAAATTGTAGATGGGACCCAAAACACCCATAACCACCATAGCTACAATCAGCCCCACGATGATCAACACCATAGGCTCAAGAACTGTGGACAAGTCTCTGCTCATAACATCGGTCTTTTCTTCAAATATCTGACCTATTTTCAGTAAGGTCTCAGGCAGTTTGCCGCTCTGTTCTGCCGCCACTATCAGCTGCTGCATGGGGATGGGGATGTACTTACCACTTTTTTTATAACTATCAAATGCATTGGCAAATGTTTGCCCAGCATCCAACTCAACTTGTAAATATCTATAAAAATTTTTATAGCTAACAAAACTCGTTCCTTCCACTAGTGAAGCCACCGCATCACGCAAGGGCAAACCAGCCTGCAACAAAGCACCAAACACAAACCCAAATCTAGACACCTCTACTCCCTGCACTAGCTTGTCTATCCCAGGAAGGCCCAAAATCAAAGTGTCTCCCAACCACTTTGTTTTGTTGTTTACAAACAGCAAGTAAACTACCAAAAACAACCCAACTAGTAAGGCTGGTATAGCCCACACGCCGTAACTTGCTATGAATTGCCCAAGCCATATAAGCACTTTGGTGGTGATGGGTATGGAGGCTGTTTCAGCTGCGTCCTGCAAAACCAAAGTTAGGCGGGGCAAAGTGTACCACGCACTACCTATAGCCACCACAATAGCTAGTAGAAGAACTATTCCGGGATACAATAGCGCTGAACGCACACGCGATGAGAAAACCCTTTCTTTATGCTGCTGTATAGTTACCAAACTAAGATGCTCAGGCAACTTCCCACTCTCCTCCCCGGCTTTTATGAGAGCTATAACGCGCTCCGGAAAAAATCTAAGCTCCTTGAAAGTCCGCCACAACGGAAAACCGCTTTGGATCATCTCTTCCATCTGTACTATCAATTTTTTAAATCTCCGGTTTTTTACACCTTTGCGTATGCTTGCCAAGGAAGCGCTGATGCCCATCCCAGACGCAACCAATAAGCTTAAATTTTCTATAAAATAATCCCGCTCACTACCAAACCCTATGGTAAGATACGGCCATCCTTGATAGTAGGAAAAAGTCGGTCGTGGTTGCTCGTCCTCCTCCGGACGACGACGAATTCTTATTTCCGCCATAAACTAATTTACTTTCGCTACCCGTTTTAATTCTGAAATCGTAGTTAAACCGGTCAAGACTTTATCTAAACCGTCGGTAAACAGACTAGTTGAGCCCTCACTTTGGGCCAGCTCCCAGATCTGCCTCGAGGACGGTCCTTGCAGGATTAGCTCCTGCATCTTAGGAGTAACAGACAACAACTCATATATCCCAATCCGACCGCGGAAACCGGTTTGGTTACATGCGCTACACCCCTTACCTTTATACAAAGTCAGAGTTTTGTTCTTGAACTTGGCTGCAACTTCAGCAGGAAGTCCCTCCCAGTTGCTACTTTTTTCCGTAAAACTAACCCGGCACTGCTCACACACCTTGCGCACTAACCGCTGCGCGACTATCAACTGCAAAGTGGAAGACAGTAAAAACGGCTCCACTCCCATATGAAGCAGCCTAGGGATAGCAGCTGCCGAATCGTTGGCGTGGAAAGTTGACAAAAGCAAATGTCCGGTTAACGCAGCATTAACCGCTATATCCGCTGTCTCGCTGTCCCTGATCTCACCAACCAAGATGATGTTCGGGTCTTGTCTGGCTATAGCTTTCAAACCCTTTGCGAAGGTCAAGTTAGTTTGTGGATTTACTTGGATCTGGTTGACCCCAGAGATTTTATACTCCACCGGATCTTCTATGGTTGTGATGTTGATCTGACTGTCATTCAGACTCCGAAGCAGTGAGTATAAAGTTGTGGTCTTACCGCTGCCAGTCGGCCCGGTGACCAGTATCATTCCATATGGTTGCCACGCCGCCTGCCAAATGGTCTTCTGATCTTTTTCTGACAACCCCAAATCCGCCAAAGAAAAACCGCGGATGTATTCGGACAACACACGCAGCACAATTTTTTCTCCATCCAAAGTCGGCACGATAGAGACACGCAGGTCCGCCTGGTGCTCTGTCGACTTAAAATGTACAGCACCGTCCTGACTGGCCTGATGTTCGTCTATACGAAGCCTTGCCAGCACCTTAACGCGGTTAATAACATTGTTGTACTGCTCTTTTTCTATCCTGCCGGCATCGTGCAACACGCCGTCTACTCGGAACCGTACTAGCACCGAGTCTTCCTCTGGTTCTATATGGATATCACTTGCTTTGGCCAAAAGCGCGTCTTCTATAATCTGATCGACAAATTCCGGAGCAACCTTGCTGTTTGTTTTCACTATCTGCGCAAATCGGGTCTCCAAGGATGGCCGATATGCTCCCCAAAATTCCTTGATCAGCCTATCATCAGCAAAACTGACAACAAGCCTTGAAACCCCCAATGCTTGACGCAGCTCGTCTTGAGCCTCCTTGGTCAACGGCTGTCCAGTAGCGATGCTTGCGGTTTTATCGGTTTTTCCAACCACCAAAACTCCATACTTTTCCGCCAGTTCTTTTGGTAGCAACAAAACTATTTCTTTAGTAGGTGGAGATTTTTCCAGGTCAACAAAAGCAAGACCGTAGTGCTCGGCCAAAGCCTGCAACATGAGCTCGCGAGAGATAAGCTGACTACTCAAGTAATAGTCTAAAAGAGAACCCTGTCTGTTTTTAACAAACTCTTCGGCTTTGCCGACATCTTTCTCACTTATGTATCCTTCGGAGATAAGGATATCTTGGATTTGTTTTTCTTCCATTGTGTTTTGATTTATTTTTGTTGAATAGTTTAAGTATTTACGCCAGCCGCTCTTCTATCTTTGCAACTAAATGCGCCAAAGGAGTGTCCGACTTTACAAAATACTGTTCAGCCCCTAACTGTTTGGCTCTCTTCATGTCTTCTTCTTGGCTTAGGTTGGAAACTATAAAGATCGGCAGCTTACCCTCCTGACTATGCCAGTGTGACAGTAGTTCAAACCCATTAATTTGCGGTAACATCAAGTCTAACAAAACCAACTGGTACTGCTTGTCCTGCGTGGCTTGCATAGCTGCTTGTCCGTCCATCACTACATCGACAACAAAACCGGCCTTCTCTAGCTTCACAGCTAAAGCATGACCCATGGCCTTTTCATCCTCCACTATTAAAATTGATTTGGCATCTTTATCTCTTGGCATTTTCTAGATAATTCTACCATAAAAATGTCTAAAATCCCACCAAAATAAAAAGTCTGGTAGAATTATATCTATGGAAGAACAAAATTCACTCAAATATCAGATCGCGTACTTGTGCGCGGAGTTTGCTGTTGACGACCGCCTACCTATCTACTCTGGCGGATTGGGCATTTTGGCTGGAGATATGCTGCGCGAAGCCCAAAACCAAAACCTCCCCCTTGTCGGCATAGGACTACTATACAAACAAGGTTACTTTACCCAAGTGCTGTTGCCCCAAGACGGTCAAGAAGAAGTCCCAGCCTTTCTTGATACTACCCAGGCTCCGATCAGAAAAGTAACAGATGCCAACGGCGAACCTTTAACCCTAAAAATCTACATAGCAGAGAGAACTATACTGGTTCACACTTGGGAGTACCGCGAAGGGCAAACACGACTGCTTTTACTAGACACAGATGTTGAAGGGAACGCTCCGCTCGACCGTAGACTAACTTTGTCGCTTTACCCGTCCGACAGTGAATGGCGGATACAACAGGAAATCATACTCGGTGTGGGCGGGGTACGTCTGCTCTTTGAGCTGCATATGGAACCTGAGGTGTACCACCTAAATGAAGGGCACTCCGCTTTTGCACTTCTGGAGATTGCCCATCAACATATGAAGCGTCACGCTTCCCGCTTTGAGGAGGCGTTAAGCTTTGCCAAACAAAAAGTAGTGTTTACTAACCACACCCTTATCCCCTCCGGCAACGATGTATTTGACAAAGAATTGGTAAAAAAACTTTTAACAGGCTATGCTCAACACTTGGGACTAAGCATAGATGAAGTGCTAGCGATGGGAAGTACCCCTCACGACCCTAAACTGTTTTCCATGACCCACCTGGCTCTACAATCCGCGCGCGCCTCTAACGCTGTTTCTCGTTCCCATGCCCAATTTGCCCGAGTTGCCTGGCCAGATAGCCACTTAGTACCTATCACTAACGGGGTCAATCGCCCATTTTGGCAAGCCCAAGAGATGTCGCAATTTTTTGACCAGTATACTAGAGGTGAGGAAGTGGAAAGCGGGGATCTTTGGGAAACACACCAGCACTACAAACGCGCCCTGCTTAAAACCGTCCACAGTCTGACCGAAAATAAGTTGTCCGAGCATCGCTTAACCCTAGTTTGGGCAAGAAGGATCGCAGCTTACAAACAACCACTTCTAATTTTTCACAATTTGAGTGAACTTAAAAGGATCATTACTAAACCCGGAGCTGAAGTCCAGATTCTACTAGCCGGCAAAGCCCACCCCGGAGACGAAGCAGCAAAAAGCATGATCCGTGATATATTTCAGATTATTGAAGATCAAGGCTTGGGTGACTACGTTGCATACCTTCCCAACTACTCTTTAGCGCTGGCCAAAGATTTAACTCGCGGAGCAGATGTCTGGCTCAACACGCCCTTAAAGGGACAAGAAGCCTGCGGCACTTCCGGGATGAAGTCAGCGATGAATGGGAGTCTACAAATGGCCATCTCTGATGGATGGACCGATGAAATCCCTCTGGAAAAACTTGGTTTTTCTATAAACCCTCTCACCTCGGCGCCAGACTTCCTGGCCTTGCTAGAAAACATCGTCGCTCCGCTTTACTACCAACGCGAAGACGAAATACCAGAACAGTGGGTTAGTAAAATGCAACAAACTATAACAGTGGTCACAGAACGCTTCAACACTACTCGCATGCTTAGTGAATACAAACACTTACTCTACTCTCAAGTGCCGGGCTACAACCCGACATAAAAAAGTAGCCAAAAAATATGAAAGTACTCTTCGTTGCCAGTGAAAATTCGCCCTTTGCTCAAGTAGGAGGACTGTCACAAGTCATCTCCTTTTTGACGCGCTCGTTAAGAAAGTCAGGTACAGATGCTAGAGTGTTTATGCCCAAGTACGGAACTATCCGCCCAAAATTTAAGATGGATATGGTCTTGGAAGGTTTGCATGTGCCAGCGGAAAAAATTCTGCACCAAAAATTTTCGGAGCTTATCTGTAATGTAAAACAAAGCAAGCCACACCCTCTCTATACCCCGACATATTTCCTGGAAAATCGGGAGTACTATGAGCTCCGAGCCAACGCCTATGGCTATACTGATGAGCATATCCGATTTTACCTATTGAGCTCAGGCTGTCTTGAGTGGCTTCTCTACAACCAGAAAAATAACGGATGGATGCCAGACATCATCCACGCACACGACTGGCACACAGGTTACTTAGTCGAGCTTATAAAACGCCACCCCCGCTACAAATCACTTCGGCACATTAAAGTTCTGTTCACAGTTCATAACTTTCTCTATCAAGGCAACTACGAATTTCGCTTTGCCGCCCGTCCCGATACTGGACGAACCCCACTATTGTCCATATTTGATCCCAAAACCCAACAGCAAAACCCTCTCTTGCGAGGAGTTATTCACGCGGATCTCGTCAACACCGTTTCCGCCAAACACGCAAGTGAAGTGCAAACCAAGGAGTTCGGAGAAGGCCTTCATCGTCACTTTAAAAAATACTCATATAAAATTACCGGTCTTGCCAACGGCATAGACACCAAAGAGATGGATCCTGCTCATGACAAACTCATTGCCGCCAACTACAGTCCGACCAACCTCCGCCCCAGAGTAAAAAACAAACTCAATCTACAGAGAATGCTCGGATTAGAGGTTAATGCAGACATACCTCTGGTCGGCTTTGTAGGAAGGCTGTCGGCCCAAAAAGGACTAGGACTTATAATGCAAGTCTTAGATCATAAAGAGCAGCTACCACCCTCACAATTTGCGTTTGTAGGAGGCGGAGATGCGCAATACGCACACGAGCTTCAGTCACTAGCCCAGACCAACCCAAAAAGCATCGCTGCTTGCCTACACCTAGACTTTACACTGTCTAGAAAAATGTTTGCCGGCTGCGATATCCTGCTTATCCCGTCTAACTTTGAGCCAGGAGGCATAGTAGCTATGGAAGCTTTGCGCTATGGAGCGGTTCCTATCGCATCTGACACAGGAGGACTCTCTGAAACTATCATCCCTTTTACCACCGACAAACTCAACGGCAATGGTTTTCTACACCGGCGCAAAGATGTGTGGGGGTTGTACGCAGCCCTCACTCAAGCGCTAACTTTGTATCAAGTACCAGCAGAGTGGAAAAAAATTGTCCGCAATGCGATGCGCGCCGACCACTCTTGGGACAACACCGCTAAAAAATACCTCAAACTCTACCGGTCTATACTTAAATGATCGAAGCCTTTCTTCATGCAGACGCCTAAACACTGATCTATAAAGTATTTTTTACGCTTTGGCTGCTATAAACTACAAAGTCATTAATCCGCATCATATATGAAAACTAACACACGGCTAAAAATATTAATTACTATTTTCTTCGTGTTGTTAGCTGCCTCTGTTGCATATTTCCAAATTATAAATATCAATGAGCAACGAGCAAATAAAAAAAATGCATACCTTATCGAGCTAGACCGAAAACAGCAACAGTGCACCATGCAGTGCAAACAGTACTATATAAAACCACAGAAAGGCGAGTTTCGCATCCCCCTCTCCAACTTCAGTGAATTACACGGCGGCTGTTTTTATACTTACGAACTGGAGGATAAAAGCTATCCAAACAAGATTTATAATTGCGAAAACAACCAACCGATCTTGGTGTATGATCCAAACTTTACAGTAACAGAGATAGAAAACTGCACCAATTGCACAAATATCTTTAGTAAATTTAACCAACAAAAAAAAGGGTAATTAGTCCGAAACGTAACCAAAATAGATCTCAATTAGCTCTTTTAGCATAT